>NZ_JAXOJX010000034.1:0-79518 GCF_034427735.1 Azohydromonas lata | reverse complement strand
CGCCACTCCAACACGGCCGGCTGCGGCTGCAGCAGCTCCGTCAGCGCCCCGCCGGGCCAGCCGCCGCCGGGCAGCTCGCGGTCCAGCGCCTCAAACCCCGTGGCCCAGGCCGACACCGGCGGCTGCCCCATTTCGCTGCCCCGCCACAGGCCCGCCGCCACCGCGGGCGGCAAGGACGCCAGGGAATGGGAAATGCCGGGCGGCGACGAGCGGGGTAATGCCATGGGTGTCTTGAATACTGTGTTTTCATACAGTATCCGACACTTTGGGCCGCTTGCGCACTGCCGGTAGTGCGTGCGCAACAAGTTTTCTGCAAGGGGCCGCCTGGATTGACGCCTGCGCGGACACAACGGACGGGGAACGGGTGAATCAGGACGTCGTTATGGCGGCCCGCCCATCAAGATTCAGGAACCATTTGAATCTCATGGCCGGCGACTTATTAATACCGGCCAATACCCGCACCCGCCGCGAAATCCCCGAACAAAACACCAACGAACAATTTCCGGATTACGCCATTGCCCCCAGCATCGCCAATACCGCCGCATGCGTATACCGGCTGGCCACGTCCTCGATAAACCGGTTGAAGTCGACATGCGCCGTGTCGTCCGCGCGGTCGGACACCGTGCGCATCACCGCGCAGGGCACGCCGAAGTCATGGCAGACCTGCGCCAGCGCCGCGCCTTCCATTTCCACGGCCAGGGCGTCGGCGTGGTCCGACTGCAGCGCCTGCGCCTCGGCAGCGCTGCTCACGAAACGGTCGCCGCTCACGATCAGCCCGCGGTGCACGCGCGGCCCGTGCGCCACGCCGCAACCGGCCAGTTGCACCGTGCTCAGCTCCGAGCAGGTGCCCGCGGCAATGGAGGACAGCACCCGCGCGCAGGCGATCTCCAGCCGGCGCGACAGCAGCGCGTCCGTGCCGAAGCGCGAGCGGCCATAAAGAGGCACCTCGAAGCGCGCAAAGATGGGCGAGGCGTCCATGTCGTGCTGCAGCAGCGTGTCGGCCACCACGATGTCGCCTATGCGCACGCCCGCGCCCAAGCCGCCGGCCACGCCGGTGAAGACGATGGCGTCCACCTGGAAGTGCTCCAGCAGCACGGCCGCCGTGGTGGCCGCGGCCACCTTGCCGATGAGCGAGCGCACCAGCACGACCTCGTGTCCGCACAGCGTGCCCACCCAGAACTCGCGCCCGGCACGGCGCACGCACTGCGCATTGGGCAGCGAGGCCAGCAGCCCGCGCAGTTCCTGGTCAATGGCGCTCACGATGGCCAGGCGACCCATAGCTCATTCCTCCCGCGGGCAAGCCCCGCTGTCCCTGTGTATGAAGACGTGCGCCGGCACAGCAGGCCGGCGCGCGGGCGGGAGTATGGGCCCTGCCGCGCAGGCGCCGCGGCCGCGGCGCGGGCGGCGCGACGATCAGAACAGGTCCACGTCTCCGCCGTAGTCCGCGGCCACTTCCAGCCCGGCCTGCGCCATCGCGGCCGGGCCGGTGACGCGGTTGCGCCCGCTGGCCTTGGCCAGGTGCAGCGCACGGTCGGCACGCTCGATGGCGCTGGTGGGCAGGTCGCTTGGGCGCAGCTCGGTGAAGCCGATGCTCACCGTCACGCGCTCGGCCTGCGGGTAGTGCTGCTGCGACACCTGCTCGCGCACCCGGTCCAGCACCTGGCGGGCGGACTCCTCGTCCACGGCCTCCAGCAGCACCACGAATTCCTCGCCGCCGAAGCGGAACAGCCCTTCCTCCGTGCGCAGCGCCGTGCGCATCACGCGCGAGGTGATGAGCAGCACCTCGTCGCCCACCAGATGGCCGAAGGTGTCGTTGACCTTCTTCATGTGGTCCAGATTGAGCACCGCCATGTAGTGGCTCAGCGGCGGCTCGGCTGCCTCGCCTGCGGCCGCCGCGCCGGGAGCGGACCCCAGCACGATGCGCATGAAGCACTCGTTGAAGGTCTTGCGGTTGAACAGCCCGGTGAGCGCGTCACGCTCGCCGTAGTCCAGCAGCGCCAGGAAATTGCCGTACAGCCGGACGATGGCGCGCGCCGTCTGCCGCGTGTGGCGCCCAAGCGCCCCGTTGCTGCGCACTTCCACCACGCCCACGCCTTGCCCCGTGACCACCAGCGGCAGCAGCATCACCGTGGGATGGCCTTCCACCTCCAGGATCTGGTGGCGGCGCAGGCACTCCATCCAGGCCGGGTCGACCTCCTCCACAAGGTGCGCCTCGAAGCGCGTGACCATCCCCGTGTCCCTGGCACGCCGCCCCCGCCCGGTGATGGGCACGCGCGAACGCCATTGCAGCGACTGCGAGTCGCCCGTGCAGCGGTGCAGGGCCACCGTGGCCGGTGCCAGCAGCTCGCGCAGCGTGTCCAGCAGCAACGTGTCGGCCCGCTCGCGGTCGCGATGGCCGGTGATGTCAGCGAGATGGTCTATCAGTATGGTCATTTGCGTTGCATTTTGTCACCGGCTCGGCAGCCGCTCTCGCCGCAAAACGCGGCGCGCAGGCGCTTCACCCGGCCTGTTTGCGCTTGGGCAAACTCGGCCACCGCTTGTTTTCGGCGTTTGCGGCGCCGAATGGAGGCCGAGGAGGGGCTGCAAACGTGCAAGGTTTGCAAAACAGGCGTTCCCGATGGGTCATGCAACGGTGCCGGCGGTCCTGGACGGCGCCGTGGGCCGCGAAGGGCTCAGGCGCCCACCCTCACTGCGCCCCGGGCGCGAACACGCGCAGCCGGTGGCCGTCCGGGTCCTGCGCGGCGAAGGTGAAGCCGAAGTCCATGGCCGTGGGCGGCTGGATGACGGGGATGCCGCGCGCCGTCCAGTCGGCGTGGCGGGCCTCGACGGCCGCCTTGTCCGGCACCGCGAAGGCCAGCTCCATGCCGCCCGGCGCGGTGGCCGCGGGCACCACGCCGCTGGCGCCCCACAGGCCCAGCATCACGCCGGAGTCCAGCGCGAACAGGGCAAAGGTCGGTGAACTCTCCACCGGCGCCTTGCCCAGCAGCGCGGCATAGAAGCCGGCGCTTTCCACCGCGCTGTGCACGTACAGCAGCAGGAAGTTGGGGTCGGACTTGAGGGCCTGGCCGGCGGCAGCGGCGGTGGCGTCGGCAGTGTGGGCAGTGGCGGCGGCGGTGTTCTGGGTCATGGCGGCTCTCCCGTGGCGTTGAAGCCAAGTGCTTGTCGAAGGCCTCCATGCTCGCGGCGGGGTGTGACAGATTCCGTCAGCAGCGTGCAGCGCCCTTCCCGCACGGCGCACGCCGCGTGCGCCACTTCAGGGTTGCGCGACGCCTTCGCGCTCGCGCCAGTCCTTGAGCAGCGCCTGGCGCCGGCGCGGGTAGCGCTCCTCGCGCGGGCGCAGCGCGGCGATGCGGTCGGTGCGGAAGTGGCGGATCTCGCCGCGCAGCTCGCAGTGCGCCACCAGCACCTGCACGCGGTCGAAAAAGCCCAGGGCGAAGGGCCACACGGTGCGCGTGCTGCAGCGGCCCTGGGCGTCGCGGTAGTCCAGCTCCAGGCGGCGCTCCAGCCGGATGGCCTCGCGCAGCGGCGGCAGCAGCGCGGCGTCGCCGGCCACCAGCGGCGCGCTTGGGCCGGCCAGCAGCGCGCTGTCCTCCAGCTCGCGCTGGAGCGGCGCGGGCAGCACCGCGCCCACCTTGGCCAGCAGGTCGCGCGCGGCGGTGGCCAGCCGCGCGTCGCCGCGATCCATCACCCAGCGCGAGCCCAGCACCAGGGCTTCGAGCTCGTCCACCGAGAACATGAGCGGCGGCAAGGTAAAACCCTCGCGCAGCACGTAGCCCAGGCCGGGCGCGCCATCGACGTGCGCGCCCTGCGCCTGCAGCGTGGCGATGTCGCGGTACAGGGTGCGCAGCGAGATGCCCAGCGCCTGCGCCAGCGCCGCGCCGCGCCGCCCACGGGGTGGCGATGGCGGCGCAGCAGCTGCAACAGGTCGAGCAGGCGTTGGGAGCGGGACAAGGGTTGGGCCGGTGGGTGGCGAGGCCGGGCATTGTGCGCACGCGGGCCTGCGCGCGGCTGACGCGGTGCGGGCGGCACGTTCGCGTGCGGCGCCGCCGCCGGGGCTGGCGGCGGATTGAAGGCGAGCTGGGGGCGTCAGGCCGCGGGCGCCGCGCCCGGCGTGTCCGGCATGTCCGGCTCCATGCGCGGCCGCTGGTCCATCAGCTCGTCGAACAGGCCCTGCGCCGCGGCGGACAGGCCGCGGTCGCGGCGGCGGATGGAGAAGATCTGCCGCTGCAGCCCCGGCGCGTGCAGCGGCCGCGTCACCAGCGCCGGGTGCTCGAAATGGAACAGCGTGAGCGCCGGCACCACCGTGATGCCCAGCCCCGCGCGCACCATGCCCGCCACGGTGCCCAACTGCTCCAGCTCCATCACCGGCCGCAGCACCACCGTGCCGGCCCACAGCGCCGACTCGATGTGCTGGCGCACGCTGCTGTTGCGCGCCAGATGGATGAAGGGCTCGCCGGCCAGGTCCGCCAGCACCACCACGGGCCGCGCCGCCAGCGCATGGCCGCGCGGGCACACGAGGTGGAAGCGGTCGGCGCAAAAGGGCTCCACCAGCAGCTCCGGCGCGGCCGAGCGCACCGCCGCCAGCGCGAAGTCGGCCCGCCCGCCGCGCACGCGCTCCACGCAGTCCTCCGACAGCGCATCGGCCACGTCCAGTTCCACGCCGGGGTGGCGGCGCCTGAAGCCGGCCAGCAGCGGCGGCAGCCAGCCCGCGGCCAGCGCCGGCAGCGCGGCCAGGGCCACCCGGCCGCGCCGCCGCGCCACGTGCTCGCCCAGGTCGGCCACGCTCAGCGTCAGGTCGCGCAGCAGCCGCTGCGCGCTGTCCAGGAACAGCGCCCCTTCGGCCGTGGGCTCCACGTGGCGCGTGCTGCGGTCGAACAGCCGGGCGCCCAACGCCTCCTCCAGCGCGCGTATGAGCGCGCTGAACGCCGGCTGCGACAGGTGCAGCCGCGCCGCGGCGCGCGTGAAGTTGCGCGTCTCGGCCAGCGCCACGAAGGCGCGAAGCTGGCGCGTGGAGAAGTCCGGCTCGCTCATCGCGTGCCCCGCCGCCGACTATTCATTTGCTTTGCCTATGAATTGATCCAAACAAACGAATTCTCCAACTGAATCGCCGCCCCTACAGTGGTTTGCATCGTCCCAGGCACGGGCCCGCAGCCCGCACCCGCCATGCAAGACACCTTGTTGATAGGTTGCGCCGCCGGTTTTTCCGGCGACCGCACCGACGCCGCCCGCCCGGTGGTAGACACCCTGCTGCGCCGCGGCCTGCCGTCGGTGCTGATCTTCGAAACCCTGGCCGAGCGCACCCTGGCGCTGGCGCAACTGGCGCGCCGCGCCGACCCGGAAGGCGGCTACGAGCCGCTGCTGGCGGACATGCTCGCGCCCGTGCTGGCCGACTGCCTGGCCGGCGGCATACGCATCGTGGGCAACTTCGGCGCGGCCAACCCGCACGCCGCCGCGCGCCGCGTGCTGGCGCTGGCGCGCGAGGTGGGCGCGCGCGTGCCGCGCGTGGCCGTGGTCAGCGGCGACGACGTGTCCGGCCCCGCGCACCGCGACGCGCTGCGGCAGGCGCTGGGCGCGCGGGCCGAAAACCTCGACGTCGCCAGCGCCAACGCCTACTTGGGCGCGGAGGCCATCGCGCAGGCGCTGCGCGAGGGGGCGGACGTGGTGATCACCGGCCGCGTGGCCGACCCCTCGCTCACCGTGGGCCCGGCGCTGGCGCATTTCGGCTGGGCCCTGGACGACTGGGACCGCCTGGCGCGCGCCACCATGGCCGGGCACCTGCTGGAGTGCGGCGCGCAGGTGTGCGGCGGCTACTTCGCCGACCCGGGCATCAAGGACGTGCCCGGCCTGGCCGAGGTGGGCTACCCCATCGCCGAGCTGGACGCCGACGGCGGCTGCCTCATCACCAAGGCCGAGGGCACCGGCGGCTGCGTGGACGAGCACACCGTCAAGGAACAACTGCTTTACGAGCTGCACGACCCGGCGGCCTACCTCACGCCGGACGTGGTGGCCGACATTTCGGACGCCTGGGTGGAGACGGTGGGCGAGAACCGCGTGCGCCTGCACGGCGTGCGCGGCCACGCGCGGCCGGCCACGCTCAAGGTCAACGTGTTCCACGCCCAGGGCTGGCTGGCCGAGGGCGAGATCTCCTACGCCGGGCGCGGTGCCGAGGCGCGGGCGCGGCTGGCCGGCGACGTGCTGCGCCGCCGCCTGGCTTCCTGCGCGCCGCTGCGCGTGGACCTCATCGGCGTGGCCAGCGTGTTCGGCGACGACGCCGGGGTGTGGCTGAGCCGCCAGAGCGTGGGCGACGCGCGCGACGTGCGGCTGCGCGTGGCGCTCAACCACGCCGACAAGGCGCAGGCCGAGCGCCTGGCGCGCGAGGTCACGGCCCTCTACACCTGCGGCCCGGCCGGCGGCGGCGGCGTGCGCACGGGGCTGCGCCAGCGGCTGGGCACCGTCTCCTGCCTGCTGCCGCGCGAGCTCGTGTCGCCGCAACTGGAATTCATCGAATGAAGCAAGCCGACTCCACCGCGCGCCGCGTGCGCGTGCCCCTGCTGCGCCTGGCCCACGGCCGCACGGGCGACAAGGGCAACATCTCCAACATCAGCCTCATCGCCTGGCACCCGGCGCTCTACCCGGTGCTGCAGGAGCAGGTCACCGAGGCCGCCGTGGCCGCGCAGTTCGCGCACCGCCGCCCCGCGCGCGTGACGCGCCACGCGCTGCCCAAGCTGCACGCCATGAACTTCGTGCTCGAAGGCGTGCTCGACGGCGGCGTCAACGACGCGCTCAACCTCGACAGCCACGGCAAGGCGCTGGCCTTCCTGCTGCTGGACATGGACGTCGAAGTGGCTGAAGGCCTGCTGCCGCTGCTGCGGCCCGCGCCCTGACACGCTCCACACACAACACCACCCGGAGACAAGACCATGACCGATTCGGCCCACGCCCCCACCTCCACCCGCCGCCACGCCCTGGCCGCCCTGGCCGCCCTGGCCGCCGCCGGCCTGGCGCTGCTGGCCGCCCCCGCCGCCATGGCACAGGGCAAGTACCCCGAAAAGCCCGTGACCTTCCTCGTGCCCTTCGCGGCGGGCAGCGCCACCGACCAGCTCGCGCGCGCCCTGGGCCAGTCCTTCACCGAGCAGACCAGGCAGGTCGTGGTGGTGGACAACAAGGCCGGCGCCAGCGGGATGATGGCCGCACAGGCGGCCGCGCGCGCCGCGGGCGACGGCTACACGGTGCTGATCACCACCAACACCACCCACGCCGCCAACGAGCACCTCTACAAGAAGCTGCCCTACGACCCGGTGAAGGACTTCGCGCCCGTCACCGGCCTGGCCAAGGGCGGGCAGGTGCTGGTGGTGCGCGCGGAAGCGCCGTTCAAGACCGTGGGCGACGTGGTGGTCGAGGCGAAGAAGCGGCCCGGCAAGCTGAGCTTCGGCAGCGGCAGCTCCTCCAGCCGCGTGGCCGGCGAGATGTTCAAGCAGCTCAGCGGCACCGACATCCTGCACGTGCCCTACAAGAGCAACCCGCAGGCGGTGACGGACCTGCTGGGCGGGCAGATCGACCTGATGATCACCGACACCGCCACCGGCGTGCCGCAGGTCAAGGCCGGCAAGCTGCGCGCGCTGGGCACCTCGACGGCCAAGCGCAGCCCGCTGCTGCCGGAGGTGCCCACCATCGCCGAGGCCGGCGTCAAGGGCTACGACATGGGCTACTGGTTTGCGGCCTACGTGCCCGCGGCCACGCCGGCGCCGGTGGTGGCGCGGCTGGGCGAGCTGCTGGCCACGGCGGTGAAGAGCGCGGCGGCGAAGAGCTTCTTCGACTCCACTGGCGCCGAGCCCTGGACCACCACGCCGCAGGAACTGGCCAGATTCCAGGCTGATGAAACACAGAAGTGGGGCCGCGTCATCAAGGCGGCGGGGATAGAAGCCGAGTAAGCGGCGATCCGCCCCCCTGTTCCCGAAAGGTCACGGCGCCCATTGGGCGCCGTGCTTATTTGGGAACGCCCGCCACGCGAGCCCGGCGCGGGTGGCCTGGCCGGCCGGCCTGCTCGGCTAGCATCGCGCCTGCGGCGCTGGTGCGCCCGAAGCAAGCCGGACGTATTCAGGAGCAAGCAGTTTGAAGACCATTGGCCTCATCGGTGGCATGAGCTGGGAATCCACCGTGCCGTATTACCGCATCATCAACGAGACGGTGAAGGCGCGCTTGGGTGGGCTGCATTCGGCCCGCATCCTATTGCACAGCGTGGATTTTCATGAGGTTGCCCAATTGCAGCGCGACGGCAATTGGCCCACGGCCGGCGTGATGCTGGGCAAGGCCGCCAAGGGGCTGGAAATCGCGGGCGCCGACATACTGGTGCTGTGCACGAACACCATGCACAAGGTGGCGGCGGATATCGAGTCGGCGGTGAGGATTCCGCTCATCCATATTGCCGACCCCACCGGCGAGCAAATCCGCCAAACAGGATTTTCCACGGTGGGCCTGCTGGGCACGCGCTTCACCATGGAGCAGGATTTCTACAAGGACCGCCTGCGCCAGCGCCACGGCCTGCAGGTGCGCGTGCCGGATGCGCACGACCGCGAGCTGGTGCACCGCATCATTTACGAGGAATTGTGCGTGGGGCAAATCCGCTCCGAATCGCGGCGGGAATTTCGCCGCGTGATGGCCCAATTGGTGGCGCACGGCGCGCAGGCCATTATTTTGGGCTGCACAGAAATTTCGCTGCTGGTTTCGGCGCAGGATGCCACCGTGCCGCTGTACGACACCGCGATGATGCATGCGGTGAAGGCGGCGGAGTTGGCGCTGGTAACAGACTGAGCGCCCATTCGGGTTCATCATCACGGCCCCAACAGTTACAGCGGCCCGCGCCACCAGCCATGGAACAATTTCTTGCCAACGTCGTCTGGCATGCGCTCTCCGGCGCGCATTTGAAATATTCCATCGGCACGGACAGCGCCAGGCGCTACGCGCCGGATTTTTCGCCCATCATTGGTTTTGCCGATCCGCAGTGGCCTGATTTCCAGGCACTGCGCCCTTTTTGCGAAACCGGCGAGCATTTTTATTGCGATGGCTGGTCAGGTCCCGTGCCGCGCGGTTGGCGCCTGGAACAGGAAGCCACCATGTTCAAAATGCTGTGGGATGCGGAATTGCCCGACGCCGATGCGGCGCCGGAGGCCACGCAACTCGGCCCGGAACATGCCGCGCAGGCACTGGAATTGGCCACGCTCACCCAGCCCGGCCCTTTTGGCATCCGCGCGCTGGAATTGGGCGAGTATTTCGGCATTTTCGATGGCGGCCGCCTGGTGGCCATGGCGGGCGAGCGCATGGCGGCGGGGCCGCTGCGGGAAATCAGCGGCGTGTGCACGCACCCGGATCATCAAGGCCGCGGCTGGGCGCAGCGGCTGGTTTTAAAACTGCTGCGGCGGGAAATGCGGCGCGGGGAAACGCCGTTTTTGCACGTGATGAGCGCCAACGAGGGCGCGCGGCGGCTGTACCGCCGGCTGGGATTCACGGAGGTGCGTGAATCCGTAGTGCGCGTGGTGGCGCCGCTTTGATTCGTGAACCAAGGCTCAGAACCCGCACGATTTGACTGCCGCCAGGGCCGTCCCCGCCATCCAATTGAACCTATTTTTGGAGACGCCATGAAACTCAAATTCCCGGTGAAAAAGGTATTGCTGGGCACCGCCATGCTGGTGGCGGTGGGCACGGTGGTGGCGCAGGCCTCCGGCCTGACGCGCACGCTGGTGGCGCGCAACGACGTGTCCTTCGCGCCCAACCGCGAGGCGGTGGTGGTGCGCGTGGACGTGGCCGCCAACGCCGCCGTGGGCCGCCACACCCACCCGGGCGACGAGGTGGCCTACGTGATGGAAGGCCAGTTGCAACTGACGGTGGAAGGCCAGGCGCCGCGCCTGGTGAAGGCCGGCGAATCCTTCACCGTGCCGGCCGGCGTGCCGCACGACGCGCACAACGACGGCGCGGGCACGGCCAAGCTGGTGGGCGTGTACCTGGTCGAAAAGGGCAAGCCGCTGGTGGCGCCGGCGCCGGCGCCGGCTGCGGCGAACTGAGGCCTGTTGAGGCCGTGAAGGACGGGCCTTGCGGCCCGCTTCACATCCCCGGGCGCGCCTGCAGCCCGCGCCCGCGCGTGAGCCAGTCGGCGTCGAAGCGCTCCAGCTCCTCGCGCGCGGCGTCCAGCAGCGCCGCGGGCTCCAGCACCGGTACTTTGAGCTTGCGCACTGCCGTGGGCACGGCGGTGACGAGCACCTCGTCCAGCAGCGCCACGCGGATGCCGCGGCGGGCGTAGATCTCCACCAGCTCTTCCCAGCAGGCGCCGTCGGCCTCGAACTGGCCGATGAGCAGCACGTTGCAGCGCTTGGCGCGCATGGTGCGCAGCACGCTGGGGTAGTCGTCGCCCAAGTGGGCGCGCAGCTCGATGCGCAGCTCGTCGCGGAACTCGAAATCCACCAGCGCGCTCTCGCCCGGCGCTTCGCCGTCCACGCGCACGCGGCATTGGGCATGGGCGTTGAACTGCACGTGCGCGCCGTCCACCTCGAAGCAGGCCGGCTCCAGTTGCAGCACGGGCTCCCACCAGCGCTCGGCCACCTCGCCCTGCGGCGCCACGGCGGGCATGACGTCCAGCGGCGTGCCGGGGCACTCCACCACCAGGCGCGGCAGCTCGCGCTCCAGCGCCTGCAGCACGCGGGCCTTGTGGCGCAGGTGCTGCTCGGGCACGGGGTCGCCCTCCTCCAGCGGCTCGTGCAGCCCGTAGTCCTGGTAGCGCAGCGCGATGCGCGCGGGCAGCCGCGACTGCCAGCCGCGCACCAGGGCGTCCGGCGACAAGGCGGCGGCCAGTTGCGCCGGCAGCTCGGGGTTCACGCGCAGCAGCAGGCGCAGGCAGAAATCGTTGTGCAGGAAGCGGTTTTGCAGCCGGTTCTGCTCCGGCGTGCTCGCCGGCGGGCCGAAATGTTTGTGCAGCCACTGCAGCAGTTGCGGGTGGTGGCGGCGCAGGTGGGCGTGGCGCGCGCCCATGAGCCACAGCGCGTACTCGGCGTGCACCAGCAGCAGCGACAGCGGCTGGTCCTTGTACTTGCCGTAGGGAATCAGTTCGAGCGCGGGTGCGGGCGCCTTGCGGCGCGCCTGGGCGGGCGCCGGCTTGCCACCGGACGGCGCCTCCGCGTCGAAAAGACCATGCTGCATCCCCATTGCTCTCCCTGAACCCGCCTGACTGCTGCGAGGGCGGGATTGTGCAAGACGCGCGCGACCCCATTCACACCGGAGCGTGATGAAAGTCCTTCACTGCGGCAGGTGTGGGCGAAAGTGGAGCGCAGGCACGCAGAGAAAACGCCGTCATCCCGGCGCAGGCCGGGATCCACGAACGCTGTGATGCCGCCCTGGACGCGTTGCGGTGCGTTAGGCGGCACATCACGTCAGCACCGCGGTGCGCGTGGATTCCGGCCTGCGCCGGAATGACGGCGTGGCGTCTTACGGCCTCCAGCCCGGTACGCGAAACGCCTTCAAGCCTCTTCCTGCTCCCTTCCCGCCTCCACCGCCTCCCGCAGCCGCTGCTGCACCTGCTCCGACGGCGCGGGCGCGCGCCAGGTACGCGGCTCTACCAGAAGTGACAACGAGCCCTCGGCCGCGCCCAGGGGCGCGATGTCCAGCTCGGCCAGCCGCGCCAGCAGCTCGGCCAGCACCTCCTCGCGGTGCAGCGTCCAGGTGGAGGCAAAGCAGCGCCAGAACACCCAGCCGGCGCGCTCCAGCACGCGCTGGCGGGCGACGTCCTGCTGCCAGCGCTCGGGGCCGTGGAAGGCGTCGCCGTCGCACTCCACGGCCAGGCGGGCGTCGTGCGCGCCCTCCACCACCATGTCGATGCGGTAGGCGCCGGCCCGCACCTGCGGCCGCACGCGGTAGCCGCGCTGCACCAGGGCGTCGAACACCTCGCGCTCGAAGCCGCTTTCGCACAGCGCGCGCAGCGGCCGGCCGTCCTCGTGCCCGTGGCCGCCGCCGGGCAGCGGGTTCTCGAAGTGCGCCAGCAGCGTGCGCCGCAAATCCTTCTCGGACAGCTCGTCCATGCGCACCGAGCGCACCAGCACCATGCGGTCGCGCGCACGGCTGGCGGCCACGTTGAAGCGCTGGTCGGCGCCGTTGCCCGCCAGGGCGCGGCACTGACGGGCATCGACCACCAGCGACAGGAACATCACGTCGCGCTCGCTGCCCTGGAAGGTGCGCGCATCGCCGCAGGCGAACTGCCGGCGCAGCAGCTCCGCGGCATCGAAGCGCGCGCGCACCACGGCATCTATGTGCCGCGCCTGCTCCAGCCCAAGCAGCGAGACCACGCCCAGCGTGCGGCCGGCCAGGCGCTCGTCGGCCAGCAGGGCGGCGATCTCGTCGGCAATGGCCTGCGCCTCGGCGTCGTTGCGGTCGCGGTGGTCGCGGCGGCCCTCCTCCACGAACAGGTCCACCAGCGGCGGGTCGATGCGCTCGGCCGCGCGCGGCACGCGCAGCGGCAGCACGCCGTGGTCGTAGAAGTTGCGATTGGCGTACTCGATGATGGGCGCCACGCAGCGGAAGTGCTCGCGCAGCATCACCTGCTGGCCGGCAAAGACCTGGGCCGCGAGGTCGTAGAGCGACTTCTCCGGCGTCATCGCGGCGGCGAAGGGTTGGTCGGCCAGGAAGCGCTGGCGCAGATCATTGATGCGCGCGCTGCTGATGAAACCGCCCTCGGGCGAGACCTGCTTGTGGTCGCCCACCACCAGGATCTTCTTGCCCCGCGCAATGGCGGGCAGCGCCCACAGGTCGGACTGGCTGGCCTCGTCCACGATGACCAGGTCGAAGGCGCCGATGTCGGCCGGCATGGATTCCGACACCCGCGCGTGGCTCATGATCCAGCAGGGCACGGCCGGGGCCGCGTCCAGCATGGCGGCCTGCGCGTCGCGCCGGTAGCGCGCGGCGTTTGGGCCCGTGCCCTGGCCGATGCGGTGCAGGGCGTTGGCGTAGCCGGCCAGCGCCGAGAGCACCTTGGGTGAGGCGTTCATGCGCGTGGCCAGCCAGGCCGCGCGGGCCACCACGTCCTCGTAGAGCTTTGATAAGCCCTGCTCCAGCTCGGCGCGGCGGGCCCACAGCCGCGTGAGCTCGCCGCGGCCCTCCAGCGTCTGCAGCGCGGCGCGGGCGCGGGCCCAGGTCCAGGCGGCGCGCCAGTCGGTGGGCAGCACGGCGTCGTGGGCCGCGCCTTCGGCGGGCTCGCTGCGCAGGCGCTGCGCCAGGCGCGCGGCGCCCGCGGCGGCCAGGCGCTGCGCGGCCACGCGCACGCACTCCAGCGCGGGCTGCAGGGCGGCCAGGCGCTGCGTCTCGGCGCGCAAGGCGGCCTCGCGCGCGCAGAAGGCATCGCTTTCCACGTCCGTGCGGCCCAGCCACTGGCCGATCAGCTCCTGCCACTGCGCGCCCAACGGGCCGCCGGCCGTGAGGTTGAGCAGCAGCGCCTGCTGGCGCCGCGGCGCGCCGGCCAGCGCCTCGTGCAGCACGTGGCGCCTGAGGATTTTTTGAAGCCGCTGCAGATGCTCCACCGTCGCCACGGCGCCGCTGCCGGGCGCGGGCAAGGGGTTGGCGGACAGCAGCACGGCAGCGCGCCGGGGCAGCTCGGCGTCCACCTCCAGCGACAGCCGCAAGGCCAGCCCGGCGATGAGCGCCAGCCGCTCCAGCTTGCGCAAGGCGCCCGCGCCCTGGTGCAGCTCCGGCAGGCCCAGCTCCGGCGCCAGGCGCTGCCAGCGCACCAGCAGGCTCTGGAGCTCCATCTGCAGCGCGAGGAAGCGGGCGACGTGCAGCCAGTCCTGCCGCGTGGCGGGCTCGCGGCCGTCCACGCGCATGGCGGCCACGTGGCGGCGCGCGTCGGCTTCGCCGAAAGGCAGCCAATTGAAGGCCTTGCCCGTGCGCGCGGCGCGCTCCACGGCCTCGCGGGTGCGGACGCAGGCCAGGGCCTCCTGCGGCATGTCCACCGGACGCTGCAGGAAGTCGCCGCGCGCGGCGGCCAGGCGCGGCACCTCGACCAGCAGCGACTGCAGCGCCTGGCGTTCGGCCTCGAAGCCGGGCTCGCTGAGCTGGCGGCGCAGCGCCTGCGCCCAAGCCTGGTCGGCGTGCTCCAGCGCTTGGGCGGGCTCCAGGGCCGCTTCCACGGCGGCCAGCAGCGCGCGCGCCTCGTTGATTTCGCCTTGAAGGGCGGGCAGCGCGCCGCGGGCCAGCTCGCCCTCGATGCGCCGCAGCCGCTGCAGCGCCTGGTGCAGCGGCGCCAGCACGTCCGGCGCGGGCAGCGTGGCGGAAGACGGCGGCGGCTCGGCCAGGCAGCGCAAATCCTCGCCCAGGCGGCGGCGGGCTTCGCGCAGCTCGCGGGCTTCGTCCTCGGTCAGGGGCGCGGGCGGCGCGCCGGCGGGCAGCTCGTCGTCGAACCAGGCGAAGCGGGCCTGGCCGTCACGCACCAGCTCGGCGAGCTGTTGCGCGCGCAGCGGCGTACCGTCGAGATCCACGCTGGCGAGCTGGGCGCGGGCGATGTCGTCCACGCGGCGGTCCAGGCGCGAGAGCTCGGCGTGGGCCAGGGCGATGGCCTCGTGCGCAGTGGCGATGCGGCGCTGCGCCTGCAGCGGGTCCAGTTGCGAGACGCGGTGCTGTATGGCCTCGATGGCGCCCTGGAACTGGCGCAGCCCCTCGCGGTCGCTGGACAGCAGCGCGACGGTGAGCGGACGCACCTCGGCCGGGATCTTGGCCTGCAGCACCTGCAGCGCCGGTTCGCCGCGCGAGGTCACCAGCACGCGCCGGCCCGTGGCCAGGTAGTGGCAAATGATGTTGGCGATGGTGTGCGTCTTGCCCGTGCCGGGCGGGCCCTGCACCGTCACGCCGTCGCTGCGCTCCAGGCGCTGGACAATGGTGACCTGCTCCTGGTTGTAGGGCAGCGGGAAATACAGCTCGCGGGCCGGCCCGTCGCCGTCGGACGTTCCCTCGCCCTCGCCGCGGCTGGACAGGCCGCGAAAGCGCACGGCCTGCACCTCGGCGGGTGCGTCGTCCGGCGGCGTGACCAGCGCGGCCGGGCCGCCGGGCAGCGTTTGCGCCGCCTCCAGGCCCAGGCGCAGGCGGCGCAGGTCGTCGACGAGGAAGTTGTAGGACTGCGGGCGCGCGAACAGCGCCCAAGCGTCGGTCACGACGAGGTGCGCGCCGGCGTTGGGCACGGGGGCGCCGCTGGCCAGCACGTCCAGGAAGCGGCCCTGGCTGTCCAGGCTGCCGGCGATGCGGCGCAGCAGCGGCTGCAGCGCCGGCATGTGGAAAGGCGACGGCGGCACCTCTTGCGCGTGTTGGGCGAGCCAGTCGCGCCCGGTCTGCTCCAGCTCGCAGGCACCGGGAACGAGGCAGGCGATGAGGGCATCCAGCTCCAGCCGCGGCGCGGTGGTGCGCGGGCGCACCTCCAGCGCGAGCGTGGCGGCGTCCAGCGACAGCTCCACCGCCTGCGTCAGCAGCGGGTAGCGGAAGGTGAAGTCTTCGCTTTCCCAGCGCAGCCGCCAGGTGGCCACGCCCAGGCCCCAGACCAGCTCGACGGGCTTGCCGGTCTGCTGGGCTTGGAGCTGGTGCATAAGGGCGAAAAGCTCGCCGTAGAGCTGCATGCTGAGCCGCCGCGGCGCCTCCGCCTCGGCCCAGGCGAGCCAGCGGGCGCTGATGTCGTCAAAGGCCGCCTGCACGGCGTCGCGAAAGCGCGCCTGGGCCTGGACGATGCGCCGGCGCAGCGCCTCGTCGGCCGGGAGCGCGGGCATGTCCTGCACAGCCAGGGCGCGGCTGGTGGCGCTGCCCGGCGCGGCGGCCGTGGTGGGTGCCAGGTGCTGGGCGAAGCCGGCGATGTCTTCCAAGTGCAGGGCAAGCTGCACCGGGTCCAGCGCGGGCGGCGGCCCGCCGGGGTCGGCCGAAACGCTGATGAGGGCGGCGAAGCGCTCGGCGACGGCGGGAGCGGCGACGGGTTCGAGCCGCGGCACGCGCAGCCACAGCGGCTCGCCGCCGTCCGCTTGGTCGAATTCCAGCCCGGGCAGGCCCAGCAGTTGGGCCGGCTCGCGCAGGAAGAAGTTGGCCAAGCGGGAAAGGTTGAAAGCGCGCGGATCGACGTCGCGTGCCTGTTCAGCGATGTATTCGAACAAGCGGCCGAGAAGGTCCCGGGCTGTTGTCATGCGGGAAAGCTCCAAGAAACATTTTGTAACCACAAGAGCGCCGACCGGCGAACGTCTGCGCCCCGGGCTGGAGCCAACCCGGCGCGCCTGCGCCGGCAGCGCTGGGGCGGCATGAGGCCGCCACGAGCTGCCTTGCACGGGGCGAAAGGTAACAGAGGGTGTGGCTCATAGCATGAGCCAGTACGGCCATACCGGTAAGAAAGCGCAGCTCAGCCCGATTCGAAGGCCTGCGGTGCAGGCAGACACGACGGCCCAGCGCATTCGTTGACCTGCATCAGTGTCTTCACCGGCCACGCAATGAGAAGGTCCGCCGATCTTTGATCAACGATACGTTTTGTTTGATCATTACAAATTAGTAACTAAATCAAACAATGAAGCTTTGGCCAAAACGCGTCTGGAGACCGGCAATCGCATGGATTTGTCAGTCAACATGCTGCTTCAGAGCACACATGCTTCCTTGGGACTGCGCTTCACAAGCACGGAACGGCTGTAGGCGGCAAGTTTTTTTGTTAACAAATCACGCTCCGCTACGGCAACATTGGCTTAAGTAGTAACACAAGTATCTAATTGGATCTTGTGTAATAAAATTTTTCTTAGCGACATTCAGTCGCCCTACATGACGGGAGTGCCAAGGAATGAGCGACTACTGCATCGAAATTGACGGAGATACTCTCACTCAGGTAGAAACCGCTCGAAAGTCCATCATGGAGCGGTATTGCGAAACTCTGAAAGCGGGCTTGCCCATGGACGAGATGCGCAATTCCGGTACCTATTTCTACCTGGAGAGTATTGAAGAGTATCTGGGTGGTGCATGGGTAAAGGTCACCGGCCATGGCGAAATGCTCATGTTCGGCGGCTACTCCTATCTTGGCCTCAACCGTCATCCTAAAATCAACGAAGCGGCCGTTGAAGCCATTGCACGTTATGGCACCGGTGCACATGGTGCCCGCCTGCTGGCAGGCACCACGGAAATTCATCGCGAGCTGGAAAGCTCGATTGCGCGCTTCAAAAAGACCGAGTCGGCCGCCCTATTCTCCAGCGGTTTCCTGGCCAACCTTTCGGCGATCACTTTCCTGGTGGGCCGTGGCGACATCGTGATCTGCGACAAGCTCGACCATGCCAGCATCCTGGACGGCTGCATGATGTCGGGTGCGCGGATGATTCGCTTCCGCCACAACGACATGGACCACCTGGAGAGCTGCCTGCGCGAAACGGCAGGTCACAAGGGCCGGCGCCTGGTCATCGTCGATGGCGTCTACAGCATGGATGGCGACATCGCCGACCTGCCTGCCATCAGCGGGCTGTGCAAAAAGCATGGCGCCTTGCTGATGGTGGACGAGGCCCACTCCGTCGGCATGCTGGGCGCCACGGGACGGGGTATAGAGGAGCATTTCGGGCTGCCCCCTGACACCATCGACGTCAAGATGGGCACGGTGAGCAAATCAATTCCGAGCCTGGGCGGATATATTGCCTCCAGCGCCAGGCTTTGCGATTTGCTTCGCCACACCGGGCGGGGCTTCATTTACTCCGCGACCGTGCCGCCCGCGTCGGCGGCAGCGGCCGTGGCCGGTATCAAGGTGATTGAAGAAGAGCCCTGGCATGTCCAGAATCTTCATCGGAACATGGCCTATTTTGCCAATCGCCTGCGCCAGGAAGGTTTTAATTTCCTGGAGAGCCCGACGGCGATTTTCCCCATCGTATTCGGCGACAACCTGCGCACCAGCACGATGTCCAAGGGTTGCCAGTCGCGAGGGCTGTATGTCCAGGCCATTCCGCACCCGGTGGTGCCGGAAGGCACGGCCCGGCTGCGTGCTGCCGTCAACGCCAACCACACGCTGGAGGATCTTGACTTTGCGATCAAGACCCTGCAGGACAGCCGCGCGGCCATGGAGAGCCTCGGCTGAGCCCTCGCGGCGGCCGGCGCGAGGCGCGGCCGGCCTGGGCGCAGGCAAGCCCGCAACGGTTCAGTGCCGGTTCTCGGACAGCCCCGTGGCCGAGCTGGACGCTCCCGACACCAGCGGCACGCCGCTGCCCGTGGACGAGGTCGGCGAAGACCCCCAGCTCCCCGGCGTCCCGTCGCCCGCATTGAGCTGCGTCGTCTGCGGGCTGGCCATGCTCGCCGCGCTGGAGAGCTCATCGACGCGACCTGGCTCCAGCGCGCTGCCGCGGCTGGAGCCCAGGGTGGCCGCGCCCTTCTTCTTCAGGTAGGCCGACGCAGCCACCGCGCCGACGACGATGCCGATCAGGAATCCAGGCATGTTGACCTCCACATAAGGAACTGAGCCCTTCACTAGGCAAAGTGCGTTCCCTGCCCCTCGCCCGCCGCCCGCGACGCGCAGCGGCTCACCACCGCCCGCAGCGCGTCCGGCTCCACCGGCTTGGTCAGGTGCGCGTCGAAGCCGGCCTCGGCCGTGCGCAGCCGGTCGCGCTCGGCGCCCCAGCCGGTCAGGGCCACGAGGGCGGCGCCGCAAAGCTCGGAGTCGGCGCGCAGCCGGCGCGCGACCTCGCAGCCGTCCATGCCCGGCAAGCCCAGGTCCAGCAGGACGAGCTGCGGCCGCAACGCCGCCGCCTGGCGCAGCGCCTCGGGGCCATCGGCCGCCCGCGCCACGCGGTGCCCAAGCGCCTCCAGCAGCGACACCAGCATGGCAGAGCCGTCCGGGTTGTCCTCCACCACCAGCACGCGCAGCGCAGCGGCGCGCGGCGGCGGCGCCTCGTGCACCTGGGCCTGCGGCGGCACTCCTGGCCGCGCCACCGCCTGCGCCAGCGGCAGCTCGACGGTAAAAGTGCTGCCCTCGTCCAGCCCGTCGCTGCGCATGCGCACCGCGCCGCCGTGCATCTCGGCCAGGCGCTTCACCAGCGACAGGCCGATGCCCAAGCCGCCCTGGGCACGGCCGGCGCTGTGGTGGAGCTGGGTGAACATCTGGAACAGGCGGCCTTGTTGATCTAGCGGCACGCCCACGCCGTTGTCCGCCACCTCCACCACGGCCTGGCCGCCCGCCGCCCAGCCGGCCAAGCGGATGTCGCCACCGTCCGGCGTGTACTTGGCGGCGTTGCTCAGCAAGTTGCCCACCATCTGCACCACGCGGGCGGGGTCGGCATCCAGCAGCACATCCTCGCCGGGGAGCTCCAGGGCCAGGCGGTGGCGCGCGGCGTCCAGCGCGGGGCGGGCCGTCTCCACGGCCTCCAGCAGCAGGGGGCGAAGCGGGACGCTGCGGCACTGCAACGTGATCAGGCCGCGGCTGATGCGCGAGACGTCCAGCAGGTCGTCTATGAGCCGCGCCATGTGCGTGGTCTGCCGCTCGATGACGCCGTGCGCCTGCGCCTGCCGCCCCGGGTCGGCCGACAGGCGCAGCATCGCGATGGCGTACTTGATGGGCGCCAGCGGGTTGCGCAGCTCGTGCGCCAGCGTGGCGAGGAACTCGTCCTTGTGCCTGTCCTGCTCGCGCAGCTTGGCGTCGGCGCGCACGCGCTCGATGTGCGCCCAACTGCGCTCCACGACCTCGCCCACCATGGAGATTTCCTGCGGCGTCCAGCGGCGCGGCACGTCCTGGTGCACGGCCATCATGGCCACCAGCCGGCCTTGCTTGACCAGCCCGGCGCAGATGACGGCCTTGATGCCTATGGCGTTGAACATGCGCCCGCCGCCAGCGTCGCCCAGCTCGCGGTCCACGTCGTTGACCACCAGGTGGCGGCCATTGCGCAGGTTGGACGTGGCCTGCGGGCCGAACAGGTCCAGCGAATACACGCCCGCGCTGCTGGGCACGCCCGCGCGCGACCAGTCGCTGCGGATGGTGAAGCGGTCGTTGTCGGCCTCCACGTCGGCATAGGCGCAGCGCATGGCGCCCAAGTGCTCGCCCAACAGGCGGGCGGTGACGGCCATGGTTTCCGTGGCGTCGGTCAGGCCGCGGGTGGCCTGGCCTATGCAGTCGAGAAAGCGCAGCCGCTCCTCGCTGGCGCGCAGCGCGGCCTGCGCGCGGCGCTCGGCCGTGACGTCCACGCAGGTGCCCACCCACTCGCGCACGGCGCCGCCGCAGAACACCGGCGCGCCCTGGGACATGACTTCGCGGTACTGGCCATCGTGACGGCGCAGCCGGTAGTGAAGGACGAATACGCCGCCCGCCTCCACGGCCGCGTGCCAGCGGCGCAGCACGCCTTCGCGGTCCTCGGGGTGCACGGCCTGGCTCCAGCCCCAGCCGCGGTACTCGTCCAGGTGCTGGCCGGTGAAGGCTTGCCAGGAGGGGTTTTCGACGTCTATGCGCCCGTCGCTGGTGGTGTGCCACACGATGGCGGTCGTGGGCGGCAAGGCCGCAGCGGCCCGCGCGGGCGGAAATTCATCGTCTGGTGCAAAGGAAGGGGCCGGCATGACCCGGGCAAGGCAGCAAGCGGCCGGCCCGGCCCGCACCTTGTGCGTGGGCGCACGACCAGGGCGCGCCACGGCTCAGGCCGCCTTCGCCAGCCCCGCCAGCACGCCGGGCTCGAAGTGGCGGTCCACGTAGTCCGCCAAGCCGTCGAACACCGTGTCCAGCGCCGGCACCTGCACGCCAAAGAGCGCGCGCAGCACGTCGGCCGACTCGAACAGCCCGTGCGCGTACACGCCCAGCACGTGGCCGCGCTGCCAGCCTATGGCCTGGCCGTCCGCATTGCGCAGCGCCACGGCGCATTCGCCCACGGCCTGCGTGCGGCCTTGGCGGATTTCATAGCCGTCAAACGCAACGTCCGAAAGCCCCGCCCAGGGCTCGGCCAAGCCGTCAAAGCGCACGTGGCCTGGACGCAGCAGCTTGTCGCGGTCGAACGTGGTCTCGACGGGCAGCAGGTCCAGCCCCCGTGCGGCGCCGTCCACGCCGTGGGGGTCGTGCAGCGCGCGGCCCAGCATCTGCAGCCCGCCGCACACGCCCAGCAGCGGGCGGCCTTGCGCGGCGTGACGGCGGATGGGCGCCTCCAGCCCCTGGGCGCGCAGCCAGGCCAGGTCGCCGCTGGTGTGCTTGGAGCCGGGCAGGATGATCCAGTCCGCGCCGCTCAGCTCGGCCGGCGTGCGCGCCCAGGACAGGCGCACCCCGGGCAGGCGGCGCAGCGGCTGGAACTCGTCCAGGTTGGACATGCGCGGGTAGGCCACCACGGCGATGCGCACGCCCTCGCCGCGCGGGGCGGTGTCGTAGAGGCCGTCTTCCTCCGGCAGGCCGTGCTCGCGCCACATGGGCAGCACGGCCACGGTGGGCACGCCGGTGAGGGCGTGCAACTGCTGCGGCCCCGGCGCCAGCAGCGAGGCGTCGCCGCGGAAGCGGTTCAGGACGAAGCCGCGAAGGAGCGCGCGCTCTTCAGGAGGCAGCAGCGCGTGCGTGCCGTAGAGGTGGGCAAAGGCGCCGCCGCGGTCGATGTCCGTCACCAGCAGGCAGGCCGCGCGGGCCTCCAGCGCGGTGCGCATGTTCACGTAGTCGCTGCTGTGCAGGTTGATCTCGGCGGGCGAGCCCGCTCCTTCGATCACCACCACGTCATGCGTGGCCAGCAGCTCGTGCAGCGCCGCACGCGCGTGCGGCCAGAGTTGATGGCTGCGCTCGCGCCAGGGCACGGCCATCAGGTCCGCGCGCACCTGGCCCAGGACGACCACCTGGCTGGCCGTGTCGCGCTCGGGCTTCAGCAGCACGGGGTTCATGCGCACGTCCGGCACGGCGCGCGCGGCCAGGGCCTGGAAGTACTGCGCGCTGCCGATTTCTCCCGCGCGGCCCAGCAGGCCCGGCACCACGCGGGCGTTGTTGCTCATGTTCTGCGCCTTGAAGGGCGCGACCTTCAGCCCCTGGCGTGCGTACCAGCGGCACAGCGCGGTGGCGAGCCAGCTCTTGCCCGCCCCGCTGGTGGTGCCCAGCACCATCACGGCTTGTCCCAACCTGCATCCTCCGGTCTTGTCCTGGACGTGATTGGACACGACGCTGAGGCCCCTAGCCGGGCCAGCGGAACGAACCGCCGGCGCGCGCAGCGGCCGATGGGCGTATCTCGCCGCCAAGGGCGGCCTGGCTCCTTCCATCACGCCACGACCAAGAAATTCATGCCCCGGGCCGTCACAACGCGCCCGCGCCCAACGTCTTCAGGTGCATGGAGGGCAGCACAGGGCTGCCGTCCCGGTTCCACCCAGCACCTCGAAGGAATGGGCATGAAAGTCGTGATCATCGGAGGCAGCGGCCTCATCGGGAAACACCTCGCCGCCTTGCTCCGGCAGGCCGGCCACGAGGTGACGGCGGCGTCGCCTTCGACGGGCGTCAACGCCGTCACCGCACAAGGGCTGCCCCAGGCCCTGGCCGGCGCCGAGGTCGTCGTGGACGTATCCAACTCCCCCTCGTTCGAGAGCGGCGCCGTGCTGGCCTTCTTCGAGTCCTCGACCCGCAACCTGCTGGCCTGCGAAGCGCAGGCCGGCGTCCGCCACCACGTCGCCCTCTCGGTCGTGGGCAGCGACCGCCTGCCCGCCAACGGCTACCTGCGCGCCAAGGTGGCGCAGGAGTCGCTCATCAGCAACGGCAAGGTGCCTTTCACCATCGTGCGGGCGACGCAGTTCTTCGAGTTCCTGAAGCCCATCGCGGATACCAGCACCAGCGGCCAGGCGGTACGGGTGTCGTCCGCCACGCTGCAGCCCATCGCCGCGCTGGACGTGGCCCGCGCGCTGGCCGAGGTCGTGTCCCAGCCGCCGCTCAACGGCCTGTGCGAGGTGGCCGGCCCGCAGGCCATCCCGCTGGACGAGCTGGTCCGGCGCGTGCTGCGCGCCGCCAAGGACACCCGCGAGGTGCTCACCGACGACGACGCTCCCTACTTCGGCGCCCGCCTGAGCGACGAGTCGCTGACCCCCGGGCCGGGCGCGCGCATCGCCGCCACGTCGCTGGAGCGCTGGCTGGCGGACCAGGCCGCCACGGCCTGAGCGCCCTGGCGCACCCGCGCAAGCCCATCTCCACCGGACCGACGAACCCAGACAAGGACCCCCCATGTCCCGACTCAGAAAGATCGCGCCGCTGCTGTGCCTGGCGTGCGCCGCATTGGCCGCGCAACCCGCCGCGGCCTCCCCGGACATTGCCGTCGCAACACTGATGACCAAGGCGCTGGAGAACCTTCCCGGCAAGGAAGCGCTGATGATCACGGTGGACTACGCACCGGGCGCATCGGACCCCGTCCACCGCCACGATGCGCATGCCTTCGTGTACGTGCTCGAAGGCTCCATCGTGATGGGCGTCAAGGGCGGCAAGGAGGTCACGCTGACCCAGGGACAGACCTTCTACGAAGCGCCATCCGACGTGCACCTGGTCGGCCGCAATGCCAGCGCCACCCAGCCCGCGAAGTTCGTCGTGTGGATGGTCAAGGACCAGGGCGTTGCGTTCTTCACGCCCTTGCCGTAGGCGCTTTTCAGCCGCCGCCAAGCGTCGCTCAGGCCGTCGGCCCCGGTGTGCGGGCCACGTTCATCAGCCAGCACACCATGCCGAAGTAGCCGACCAGCGTGAGCACTTCCACCAGCGTCGGCTCGCCCCACATCCGCAATCCTTCGCGCCAAGTGTCGTCGCTCACGCGGTGCCGGCTGATGAGCTCGCCGGCCACCGTGCGCGCCAGCGCGAGATCGGCACGCAGGTCGGACGGCGAAGGATCGCCCGCGTCCAGTGCGTCCAGCGCCGCGGCCGGCACGCCTGCGGCCGCGGCAAGGGGCAGGTGCATGTCCCACTCGAAGACGTTGGAGAGCTCACGTGCAACGACGCAGATGGTCCATTCGCGCAGCGCGGCGTCGAGCGTGCCCTCGTAGCGCAAGGTTTCCCCCACCTTGGCCACGGCGCGCAGCAGCGGCGGGCGATGCAGAAGGGGGCGGAATGGGCCGTACACGCCACGGCGCGGCCCGTTGATCAGCTCGTCGGCCGCCGCTTGCTGCGCGCCGTCCAGGGAGGCCGGCGGCCCAAGGCGCTCGCACTGGCCGGCTTCGGGAAAGGGCCGAGGGGAAGTCATGGAGGGAACAGATTTCATCGCAACTGCTTCTTCAGCGTTCAGGAGGAAGGGGTGGCGCCGCGCCACAGCCAAGCGGCCGAGACCAGCAGCAGGACCGTGGCTGCGGCGTTGGCCCACGTCAGCGCGTCCCAGCCGGCGACGAGGCCGGGGCCGAGTGCACGCACCAGCAGCGGGCCCAGGATCTGGCCGGCGGCAAAGGCGACGGTCATGCGGGCGAGCAGCGGCGTCGGGTTGGCGGGCAGCTTTTCACGCGCCAGTTGCAGGCCGGCCATCGTCGCGACCATGAAGGTGCCGCCCACGAGCACGGCGCTGGTGGCCAGCGCCCACAGCGACGGCGTTGCCAGCGGCAAGGCCGTGCCCAGCGCCATGGTTCCTTGCGCCAACGCCCAAACGCGCCTGCGCGGCCAGGCCGAGAGGTAGCGCGCGGCCGCCACGACGGACAGGGCCGCCGCCAGGCCAAACAGTGGCCAGGTGAAGCCGAACAGCAGCGGGTCGGAAACCTGCTGCCGCGCCAGCGCCGGCAGGAAGGTGGCCGGCACGATGTAGCCGAAGCCGAAGGTGCCGTAACACAGCACCAGCGGCAGGTGCCCCGGGGCTGCAGGCCTTGGGGACGGCCCAGGCCCAGGCGCAGACGCCACGGCCACAACCCCGTCCGCGCCTGCGTGCCGCAGCTTCAATCCCACGAACAGCGCGCCGCCTGTGGCCAGCAGTCCCATCTCCAGCCACAGCCAGCGCGCCGGCTGTGGCCCGCCGAGCCAGGCAAGCATGCCTGCCAGCGCAATGCCGAGGCCCACGCCGACGTAGAGCCAGGCGCCGAGTTGTGGTGCCTGCCGCCGGGCCAACGCCGCGAGGCCCCAGGCACTCGTGCACACCAGTGCCCACGCACTGAAGACGCCAGCGGCGCCGCGCAGCAGCGCCCCCACCCACGCAGGCAACCCGTGGCCCGTGCCCGCAATGGCCAAGGTGGTCAGCGCGACACCGGTCAGTGCCAGCCGCAGACCGCGTTGCGGATCGCTTGAAAACCAGGCCGCGGTCAGTGCCCCGAGCAGGTAGCCGATGTAGTTCGAGGCCGCCCATTCCGCGCCTGCGGCCGCCGTCAGCGTGCCGTCGCGCAGCATCAGCGGCATCAACGGCGTGAAGGCGA
Source organism: Azohydromonas lata (assembly GCF_034427735.1). NCBI lineage: Bacteria > Pseudomonadati > Pseudomonadota > Betaproteobacteria > Burkholderiales > Sphaerotilaceae > Azohydromonas > Azohydromonas lata. Next base: position 54,225 of record NZ_JAXOJX010000034.1, on the reverse strand, counting down.
AACGGCCGATGCCCATGGCAACCGCCAGCGCGACGCCGCCGCTGGTGACGATCAGCCGGCTCATGTGGTCGCGGCCGGCGGATTGAGAAGGTGAAGTGTCCATCGCGAGCCGTATTGGACACACTTGATATCGCATTGAATACTGAATTATTGAGACATACACTTCTCTCAATGAGAATGATGAATCTCGACGACCTGCACATTTTTCGCTGCGTGGTGAGAGAGGGCGGCGTGACCCGCGCGGCCAGCCAGCTTCACCGTGTCCCCTCCAACATCACCACCCGCATCAAGCAGTTCGAAGAGCGCCTGGGCGTCACGCTGTTCAAGCGCCAGGGTCGTGGCCTGGTGCTGACCGATGCCGGCCGCACGCTGCTGGGCCACGCGGAGCGGCTGCTGCAGATGGCCGACCTGGCCGAGCAGGAGCTCTGCAGCGGCATCGTGCGCGGCGTGTTGAGACTGGGATCGCTGGAAAGCGCGGCGGGCGCCAGGCTGCCGCCCGTGCTGTCGGCGTTCCATGCGAAGCACCCGGAGGTCTCGATTGAATTGCAGACCGGCACGACCGGCGCCTTGCTGCGCCGGCTGGAAAACTTCGAGATCGAGGCCGCCTTCGTTTCGGAGCCTTTCGACAAGGGAAAACTTTCGTCGCGGCCGGCCTTTGAGGAAGAGCTGGTCCTGATCACCGCCCAGGGCGCTCCCGTGCTGCAACGCCCGGCGGACTTGGGGAGCCGGACGCTGGTGGCCTTCCCGCACGGCTGCTCGTACCGGCGCCGCCTCCATGAATGGCTGGCCGAAGAAGGCGTTTCACCGGGGCGGGTGCTGGACCTGGGTTCCTATCACGCCATCGTCGCCTGCGTGGCCGGCGGCACGGGCGTGGCCGTCGTCCCTGCGGAAGTGCTCGATCACGCCGTGCTGGGAAGCGCCGTGCAGCGTCATCCGCTGCCGATGCGGCTCAGGTCAAACCACACGCACCTGGTGTGGACGGGCGAGGCTGCTCCGGCGCTGCAAGGGCTGATCAACTTGCTGCCGCAACCACGTGACGGCACAAGAAGCGGGAACAGCCTGCCGGCCAGCACCGAGCCAGGCGCGCCAACGTCCGGGCGGAAGAAGGCGGCTCGCCCATCGCGGCGGCCCAGTGCGAGCGCGCGCACCGAGGGATGAGCCGGGGTTTGGGCGGCTGCCGCACGCGGCCCCACGGTGGCGCCGGCACCCCTCCTTAGCCACGTGGTGTCGCGGGCGCCAGGCGCGGGTGGAGTGCCAGTGCCAGCGGCACGATCGCCAGCGCCGTCAGTGCCGTCGTCACGGTTGCCGTTTGGATGCCCATGTAATCACCCAGAAAGCCATAGACGATGGGCGACAGCGCGCCTGAAGCGATGGTGCCCGTGTAGAACACGGCGAAGGCGCGTTCGATGCTGCCCGGACGAGCGAGGTCCGGCACCGTGCCGTAGAGCACCGACGATGTGCCGTTGAGCATCAGGCCCAGGAGCGGGAGCAGCACGAGTGCCGGCCCCAGCGGGCACAGCAGCACGGCCACGATGCATGCCGCCGTGCCGCCTTCGGTCACCAGCACCGTGCCCGTCACGCCGAGGCGCTCGCCCAGCCACCCGCAGACGAACTTTCCGGCAGCGCCGCCGATGAACACCATCGCCAGAGCCGTGCCCAGCATGGGCGGCGAGATCCCCTTGGCCTGCAGCAGAAAGGGCAAAAAAGTCAGCATGCCCATGCGCACCGCGGTGTCGAGCACGCCTATGGCCAGCAGCAGTTGGAAGCCGCGGCTCGATGCGTCCGGCACTTCCCTTTTCTGACGCTGCACTTTCGGCGTGTCGTGCGGCAGAGACGGGAGGAAAAGTGCAATGCTTGCCGCGACCAGGACACCCAGTGCGGTGACCACCCACAGCGCATGGCGCCACGGCATCCCGGCCACGAGAAACGACAGGGCTGCCGGCAATGCGGCCTTGCCCAGGTCGCCAGCGAAGTTGTAGATGCCCAGCGGTCCCCGGGCGCGTGGGCCGTAGGCGTGCGACACGGCCGAAGAAGCCAGTGGATGCTGGGTACTGGACCCGCAACCGGCCACCGCCAGCGCCACGCACACGCCGAGCAGGCCTCCCGATAGGCTGGCCGCCGCATAGCCCAGTGCCGCCAGCAGCGTGCCCAGCGCCAGCACCGTTCGACGCCCGATCCGCTGCGACAGCCGGCCGGCCGAGAGCTGCAGGCAAGCCATGGTGCCGCCGTAGACCGCGCGCAGCATGGCCAGCGCGCCGTAAGTCAGGCTGAATTCCGTCTGCCACACCGGCAGCAGCACGTAGATCAGGTCGGTGTAGCCGTCGTGCAGGGCATGCGCCGTGCAAGACAGCCACAGCACCCGGTTCGCCTTCGGCGTGGCGTGCTGGCGCCCAGTCGAATCGGGAGCGAGGGAGGGCGTCGTCATGCGCTGGATCGTAAGCATTCGCAAGCCACGCCACCACGGACGTAATATTGCGTCTATGGGGAGAAAAAGTCCCACCAACACCGAAGAGGCCGAAGCCGGCGTGGAGCGCTCGCGGCTGCCGCCGCTCAATGCGCTGCGCAGCTTTGAAGCGGTGGCCCAGCACGGCAGCTTCACGGCCGCGGCGGCCCAACTCAACGTCACCCATTGGGCGGTCGGCAAGCAGATCCGCCTCTTGGAAGATTGGTTCGGCAAGCCGCTGTTCGAGCGCCGCGCGCGCGGCGTGCGCCTGACCGACGAAGGCGCGGCCCTGCTGGGTGACGTCAGCGATGCCTTCGACCGACTGGCCACGGGCACCGCCCGGCTGCGCGACCGGGGGTCAGCTCGGCGCCCTTCGGGCACCGTTCGAGTCAGCGCCCTGGTCAGCTTCGCGGTGAGCTGGCTGCTGCCACGGTTGCCCGATTTTTGCGGGCAGTTCCCTGAGATCGACGTGCAGGTGTCCACCACGTCGCGCAGATTGCGCTACGTAGGCGGCACCTTCGACATCGGCGTGCGATCCAGGCATGAACAGAGCGTCGGCCTGGAGTCGCGTGTGCTGATGGCAGACGTGCGCCTGCCCGCGTGCAGCCCGGCCCTGCTGACGCAGCACCCGATCCGCGACGTCGCCGATCTTCGCCACCACACGCTGCTGCACTCCGCCAGCACCAAGGGCGCCTGGATGCGATGGCTGCGCGAGGCGGGCGCTTCCGGGCTGCGACCGCTGCGGCAGATGGAGTTCGAGCATGTCTTCCTGCAGCAGGCCGCCGCGGTGGAAGGCCTGGGCGTGGCGCTGGCCTCACTGCCGCTGATACGGCGCGATCTTGCCGCCGGGCGTCTTGTGTGTCCGCTGCCGGCACAGACCTGGCGCGCACCGGACTATGTGATGGTGCTTGCCACCGAGCGCGAGAGCGACGCGGCCGTGTCGGCCTTCAGAGACTGGCTGGTGCAAGCCGCGGCGCAAGAGCCGGGCATGCCCCCGACAGCATGACACCAGGGAGATTGGCCAAGTGCCCTGAGACGCCGTGAGCCTTGTCGCCAGGCGTTTGGGAAACCGACGCTCAGTGCCCGCGCCCTCGGTGCCGCCACACCCACACCAGCAGCGCCAGGCCCACGAGCGCGCCCATGAGCGCCATCTGGTAGCGCTGCAGCTCGCCCAGCAGCGCCTGCGCGGCAGCGCCAAAGCTCCAGCCGATGCCGCCCACCACCGCGGCCCAAATCACGGCGCCCACGCCGTTGTAGACGATGAAGCGCCAGGCCGGCAGCGGCGAGGCGCCTATGAACAGCGGCCCGGCGATGCGCAGCCCGTAAGCGAAGCGCAGGCCGATGATCAGGGGCGCATGCCAGCGCTCCAGCAACGCTTGCACGCGCTCAGCCTTGGCATGGAGCTTGGGATAGCGCGCCAGCAGCTGCGGCCCGCGCCAGCGGCCCAGCCAGAAGTAGATCTGGTCGCCCACCATGGCCATGACGGTGGCAATGCCGAACACGGCCCAGGGGTTCAAGTGGCCTTCATGCGCGGCGAAGCCCGCCAGCACCAGCAGGGTCTCGCCTTCGAGCAGGCAGCCCAGCGCCAGCATCCAGTAGCCGTGGGTTTCGATGAGCGCGCTCAGGTCCATGCACCACCTCCTTGCACCGCGGGCCGCTTCAGCAATTCGCGAGCCGGGCGCCCGCGCGCAGGGCCATCGCAGGGCTGGCGCCGGCCCCCCTGCATCACCGCCGCCCCGAGCTGCGCCTACAGCCGCTCGAAGATGCCCGCCGCCCCCTGCCCCGTGCCCACGCACATGGTCAGCATCCCGTAGCGCCCGCCACGGCGGCGCAGGCCGTGGATGAGCGTGGCCGCGCGTATGGCGCCCGTGGCGCCCAGCGGGTGGCCCAAGGCAATGGCGCCCCCGTAAGGGTTGAGCTTGCCGCGGTCCAGCCCCACGCTGTCGATCACGGCCAGCGCCTGCGCCGCGAAGGCCTCGTTCAGCTCGATCCAGTCCAGGTCGTTCTGGGAGATGCCCGCGCGCTTGAGCGCGGCCGGAATGGCCTCGATCGGCCCAATGCCCATGATCTCCGGCGGCACGCCCTTCACCGCGAAGCTCACGAAGCGCGCCAGGGGCTGCAGGTTGAAGCGCTTGACCGCAGCCTCGCTGGCCAGGATGAGCGCGCCCGCGCCGTCGCTGGTCTGCGAGCTGTTGCCCGCGGTCACCGAGCCCTTGGCGGCGAACACCGGCTTGAGCTTGGCCAGCCCCTCCAGCGTGGTGTCGGGGCGCGGGCCCTCGTCGGTGTCCACCAGGCGGCTGGTCTTCACCACGTCGCCGGTGTCCAGGTTGGGCCGGCGCCCTATCACTTCCACCGGCGTGATGGCGTCGCGCGCCTCGCCGCCGGCAATCGCCGCCACGGCCTTCTGGTGCGACGCGAGGGCGAACTCGTCCTGCCGCTCGCGGCTCACCTTCCACTGCGCCGCCACCTTCTCGGCCGTCAGGCCCATGCCGTAGGCGATGCCCACGTTCTCGTCGCGCGTGAACATCTCGGGGTTGAAGGACGGCTTGTTGCCGCCCATGGGCACCAGGCTCATGGACTCCACGCCGCCGGCGATCACCACGTCCGCCTCGCCCACGCGTATGCGGTCGGCCGCCATCTGGATCGCCGTGAGGCCGGAGGCGCAGAAGCGGTTGACCGTCGCCCCGCCCACCGACGAGGGCAGGCCGGCCAGCAGCACCGCCATGCGCGCCACGTTCATGCCCTGCTCGGCCTCGGGGAAGGAGCAGCCGACGATGGCGTCCTCGATGGCCGCCGGGTCCAGCGACGGCACCTGCGCCATCGCGCCGCGCAGCGCGGCGATGAGTAAGTCGTCGGGCCTCGTGTTGCGGAAGCAACCCCGGCCGGACTTGCCTATGGGCGTGCGCGTCGCCGCGACGATGTAGGCCTCCTGAACTTGCACCGTACTCATGTCGTGTGTTCCTCGCGGGGTTCAGTTGCGCACGGGCTTGCCGGTCTGCAGCAGGCCCATGATGCGTTCCTGGGTCTTGGGGTGTGCCAGCAGCGTGCAGAAATGCTTGCGCTCCAGGGCCATGAGGTAGTCCTCGGTCACCAGCGTGCCCGCGTCCACGTCGCCGCCGCAAACCACGTCGGCGATCATGCGGGCGATGCGGAAGTCGTGAGCGCTGATGAAGCCGCCGTCGCGCATGCCCACGAGCTGGGTCTCTATGGTCGCGATGCCGGAGCGCCCCGCCACCGGGAAGCTGCGCCGCAGCGGCGGCCGGTAGCCGCAAGCGGCCAGGGCCCGCACCTCGTTGAGCGCGACATAGAGCAGCTCATCCTTGTGCGGGACGACGAGGTCGCTCTCCAGCAGGTAGCCCAGCCGGCGCGAATCCAGCGCGCCCGTGCCCACCGTGGCCATGGCGGCCGCCGTGAAACCTTCCTTGAGGAAGGGCAGCAGGTCCGTGTTGGGCGCGGCCGCACCCTTTTCCGCGGCACGGCGGGCGATGTAGGTCAGGCCGCCCGCGCCCGGGATCAGGCCCACGCCCACTTCCACCAGGCCGACGTAGCTCTCCATCGCCGCCACGCGCCGCGCGCAATGGACGATGAGCTCGCACCCGCCGCCCAGCGCAATGCCGCGCAGCGCAGCAACCACCGGCACCTGCGCGTAGCGCACGCGCAGCATGAGCTGCTGCAGCTTCTTCTCCTCCGGGTCTATGCCCGCCGGCCCCTTGGCCATGAACACCGGCATGAGCGCTTCGAGGTTGGCGCCGGCGGAGAACATGTCGTCCGGCGACCAGACCACCAGCCCCTTGAAGCGCTCTTCCGCAAGCTCCACGGCCTTCATCAGCCCTTCGGTGACGGTTGGACTGATGAGGTGCATCTTGGAGGTGATGCTGGCGATGAGCACCTCGCCGTCCAGCGTCCAGGCGCGCAGCTCCTCGTTCTTGAACAGTTCCGTGCCCGACTGCAGCGCGTTGGCACCCAAGCCGGCCACGCTCTCGGGAAAGAGCTGGCGCTCGTACACCGGCAGCGCGTGCTTGGGCACGAAGCGGCCCTGCGACGCGCTCCACGAGCCCTCCGGCACGTGCACGCCGCCGCGCTCGGCCACCGGGCCCTCGAACACCCAGGCCGGCAGCGGCGCGCTGGACAGCGTCTTGCCCGCGGCGATGTCCTCGCGAATCCACTGCGCCACCTGCGTCCAGCCCGCGGCCTGCCACAGCTCGAAGGGCCCCTGCGCCATGCCGAAGCCCCAGCGCAGGGCGAGGTCCACGTCCCGCGCCGACTCGGCAATGTCGTGCAGGTGCACGGCCGCGTAGTGGAAACCGTCGCGCAGGATGGCCCACAGGAACTGCGCCTGCGGGTTGCTCGCCTCGCGCAGCAGCTTCAGCCGCTCCGGCGCCGGCTTCTTGAGCATGCGGCCGATGATCTCGTCGGCCTTGGCGCCGGAGGGCACGTAGTCGCGCTTCTCGGGGTCCAGGCGCAGGATGTCCTTGCCCACCTTCTTGTAGAAACCCGCCCCCGCCTTCTGCCCAAGCGCGCCCTGGGCGATCAGCCCGGCCAGCACGGGCGGCGTGGCGAAGTGTGGGTTGAACGGATCGTTGGGCAACTGCTCCTGCATGGTGCGCACCACGTGCGCCAGCGTGTCCAGGCCCACCACGTCGGCCGTGCGGAAGGTGCCGGAGTTGGCGCGGCCCAGCTTCTTGCCCGTGAGGTCGTCCACCACGTCGTAGCCGAGCTTGAAGCGCTCGGCCTCCACCATGGTGGCCAGCATGTTCATCACGCCCACGCGGTTGGCGATGAAGTTGGGCGTGTCCTTGGCCCGCACCACGCCCTTGCCCAGCCCGGTGGTCACGAAGGTTTCGAGCTGGTCCAGGATGCCCGGCGCAGTGCGCGGCGCGGGAATCAGCTCCACGAGCTGCATGTAGCGCGGCGGGTTGAAGAAGTGGATGCCGCAAAAGCGCTCCTGCACGCTGTCCGGCAGCCCCTGCGCCAGTTGCGTGATGGACAAGCCGGACGTGTTGGAGGCCAGGATGGCGTGCGGCGCCACGTGCGGGGCGATCTTGGCGTAGAGGTCCTGTTTCCAGTCCATGCGCTCGGCGATGGCCTCGATCACGAGGTCGCACTCGGCCAGCAGCGCCAGGTCGTCCTCGTAGTTGGCCGCGCGTATGAGCGCCGCCTCCTCGGCCAGCCCAAGCGGCGCCGGCTTGAGCTTCTTGAGGTTCTCCACCGCCTTGACGGCGATGCCGTTCTTGGGCCCTTCCTTGGCCGGCAGGTCGAACAGCACCACCGGCACGCGCACGTTGATGAAGTGGGCCGCGATCTGCGCGCCCATCACGCCGGCGCCGAGCACGGCGGCCTTGCGGACCTGGAATCTCATGGGGTCGTCCTCCGGTAAAGGGTCAAGCCGCGGGGCTCAGAACAGCGCCTCGTCCATCGCCATCAGCGGCTGCGCTCCGCTGCGGGCGCGCCGGATCAGCATCGCGGTCTCAGGCAACAGCTTGGCAAAGTAGAAGCGGATGGTGGCCAGCTTGGCGCGGTAGAAGGCGTCCTCGCCCTGCTTGCGCACGGCAATGCGCGCCTGCAGCACGAAGAGGTAGGCGAACACCAGATGGCCGCACACGCGCAGGTAGTCCACGGCGGCAGCGCCCACCTCGTCGCGGTTCTGGAAGGCTTTGAAGCCCAGCTCCGTCGTGAGCTTCACGACCTTGTCGCCCAGGTCGGCCAGCGGGTTGACGAACTCCTGCAGCGACTCGTTGACGCCTTCCTGCTCGATCAGCTCGCGCACCTTGGCGCCGAAGATCTTCATGCGCTTGCCGTTGTCGCCCAGCACCTTGCGGCCCAGCAGGTCCAGCGCCTGGATGGTGTTGGTGCCCTCGTAAATCATGTTGATGCGCGCGTCGCGGACGAACTGCTCCATGCCCCATTCGGCGATGTAGCCATGCCCGCCGTACACGCCCAGGCATTCGGACGTGGCCGTCCAGCCGTTGTCGGTGAGGAAGGCCTTCACGATGGGCGTGAGCAGCGCCAGCAGCTCAGCGGCCTCGTGGCGCTCGCCTTCGTCTTCGCACGCATGCGCCTGGTCCAGCAGCAGCGCGCTGTACATGGCCAGCGCCCGCCCGCCCTCGGCATAGGCGCGCGCGGTCAGCAGCATGCGGCGCACGTCGGGGTGGACGATGATGGGGTCGGCCGGCTTGTCCGGCGCCTTTGGGCCGGAGAGCGCGCGCATCTGCAGCCGGTCCTTCGCGTAGGCCACGGCGTTCTGGTAGGCCACCTCGGTGAGGCCCAGGGACTGCATCCCCACGCCCAGCCGCGCGGCATTCATCATCACGAACATGGCCTGCAGGCCCTGGTTGGGCTGCCCAACCAGCGTGCCGTGCGCGCCCTCCAACACCATCTGGCAGGTGGCGTTGCCGTGAATGCCCATCTTGTGCTCCAGCCCCGAGCAGAAGATGCCGTTGCGCGCACCCAGGGCGCCATCGGCCTGCGGCATGAACTTGGGCACCACGAACAGCGAGATGCCCTTGCTGCCCGGGGGCGCGTCCGGCAGCCGCGCCAGCACCAGGTGCACGATGTTGGCCGCCAGGTCGTGCTCGCCGGCGGAAATGAAGATCTTCTGTCCCGTGAGGCGGTAGCTGCCGTCGGCCTGCGGCTCGGCCTTGGTGCGCAGCAGGCCCAGGTCCGTGCCGCAATGCGGCTCGGTCAGGCACATGGTGCCGCTCCATTCGCCGCTGGTGAGCTTGGGCAGGTAGAGCTGCTTTTGCTCGTCCGTGCCGTGCGCGTGCAGGCATTCGTAGGCGCCGTGCGACAGGCCCGGGTACATGGTCCAGGCCTGGCTGGCGGAATTCAGCATCTCGTACAGGCACTGGTTGAGCACGATGGGCAGACCCTGCCCACCGTACTCGGGGTCGCAGGACAGCGCCCCCCAGCCCCCGGCCACGAACTGCCCGTAGGCCGCCTTGAATCCGGTCGGCGTGCGCACCTCGTGCGTCGCCTTGTCGAGCGTGCAACCTTCGCGGTCGCCCACGGCGTTGAGCGGCGTGACGACCTCGGCGGCGAACTTGCCGGCCTCCTCCAGCACGGCGTTGATGGTGTCGGCGTCCACGTCCGCATGCCGCGGCAGGGCCTTGAACACGTCGGCAACCTGCAGCATCTCGTGCAGGACGAACTGCATGTCGCGCAGCGGAGGCGTGTACGTGGGCATGAGACTCTCCTTGAGGTGCAGGGATCGTTGCGCCGCTCAGCCGCGCGCGGCGGCAGGGGCCTGGGACATGCCGGCCGAGGCTTGATCACCAGCAGCCCAGCGCTCGACGATGCGGTTGAAGCCCAGGCGGGCGCGGCGCGGCGCGTCGGTGCGGCGCAGCAGCCGCGCGTCGTGGTGCACGGCCAGGATGAGCCCGTGGATCTCGAAGCGCAGTTGCGCCGGCTCGGCGTCAGAACGCAAGTGGCCTTCGCTCACGGCCAGCGCAATGGCGCGCTCCAGCGCCGCGTGCCAGCCGCCCACCATGGCCACCAGCGCGTCGCGCACGGCGCCCGGGCGGTCGTCGAACTCCACCGCACCGCTGATGTAGATGCAGCCCGCGGCCAGCTCTGCCGTCACGCGCTCCAGCCAGTTCTCGAACAGCACCCGCAGCCGCGGCAGCCCGCGCGACTGGCGCAGCGCGGGCTCGAACACCTCGGCCGAGAAGCGCCGGTGGTATTCGTGGATCACGGCGATCTGCAAATCCTCGCGCGAGCCGAAGTGGGCGAACACGCCGGACTTGCTCATGCCCGTGCGCTCGGCCAGCAGGCCTATGGACAAGCCCTCCAGCCCCGCATGCAGCGCGTGCGCCAAGGCCGCCTCCAGGATGGCCGCGCGCGTGGCCTGGCCCTTGGTGGGCCTCGCCGGCGTGCCTGGCGCGTCAGCCGTCCGGGAAGAAGTCATCGTGGGGTGCCACCTTAAAACGAACGTTCGTTCTATTTTAGGCAGCACCCTTTCCCCGTCTCAAGGGGGGTTTTTACGGACAGGGGATGGACTCAGAAGGCGCGCGAGTACTGCACGCCCATGAGCCAGATGCGGCTGTCGTAGCTGCCGCGCACCAGGCCGCGGCCGGCGGCGAGCTGGTTGTTGTTGATGTCCGTGTCCTTCACGAAAATGTGGGCCAGGCCGAAGTCCACGCGGCTGTCGGCGTCCGGGCGCCACTGCGCGCCCGCCGACAGCCAGGTGCGGTTGCCGTCGGGCAGCGACACCAGCGTGGTCTCGGCCGCGGCCACGGGCGTGCGGTCGTAGGCCAGGCCACCCTTGAGCGTCCAGGCGTTGTTGAGCGCGTAGTTGGCGCCCAGCGCGACGCGCCAGGTGTTGCGAAAGCGCGCCTCCAGCGTCTGCGCCGTGGCGCCGGATGCGCCCGTGGGCGTGATGGGTTGGGCCACCGAGGAAGTGCGCACGATGTTGACGTCCTGGACACTGTTCCAGCCCGTCCACGACACGTCGCCCAGCACCTCCCACTGCGCGTTGACGCGCTGCGCGCCGGAGATGATCAGCGTCTCGGGCAGCTTGATGCGCGTGTAGGCGCCACTGTTGCCAATGGCTGCGACCGCGGGCGCAGCCGCCGCCGGCGCGGACGTGTTCAGGCTGCCGTCCAAGGTGTGCTTGATGGCCGAGCGGTAGGAGATGCCCAGCCGCGTGTCCTCGTTGGGCTTGTAGAGCACGCCGACGTTCCAGCCCCAGGACCAGTCGTTTGCCCGGAACGACACCGAGGACGCCTGCAGCGGCAGCACGCCTATGGGCGTGGGCAGCGGCGCAACGCTGATGGTGCGCAGGTAGTCGGCGCTGATGCGCTGGTAGTTGATGCCCGCACCGACCGACAGCGTGTCGTTGACCTTGAAGGCCAGCGAGGGGTTGATGTTGAGGGTCTTGACGTCGAAGTGGCGCGCGTGCGCGGCGCCCACCCACGGGTCGTCGTACTCGGTCTTGAGGCCGAAGGGCGCGCTGATGCCTATGCCGCCCCAGAGTTGCGGGCTCAGCTTCCAGCTCAGGTAGGCATTGGGCACGAGGTTGGTGGTGCCCGCGTTGCCGCCGTTGCCCGCCAGCGTGGGCACGCCGGGCGGCGTGCCGGTGAAGGAGCCGTTGTCGCGGAACTTGGCGCTGATGTCCACCAGCGAGCCGCCCAACGAGATCTCGCGGTCGCGCAGCTCCGTCATGCCCGCGGGGTTGAAGTAGATGGTGCTGGCGTTGTCGGCCACGGCCGCCGAGCCGGCATAGGCCGTGCCTATGCCGCTGGCGTTCTGCTCCAGCAGCTGAAACCCCGCGGCCTGCGCCAGCGAGCAGCCCAGCAGCCCAAGCAGCGCGGCCGGCACGGCCTTGAGAGCCGGCTTGTGCAAGCGGGGGTTCAGCGGGTTCTTGGTCATGCCTGGTCTCCTGCGTGATGACATGTCGGACGTGAGGAACATCAAGATGGATGCGCGCGCGACGCGGCGCACGCGTTCCGTACGGCAAGCATGCGGGTGAAGTCCATGGCACGCCGTACGTGAGAACGCCAGCCTGTGGCGCATGGGCAACGACGCGCCACACGGCAAGGCACATACCCAGGACGCTGCCAGGCGCAGCCCCGTGCAAATCCCGGGTCCGGCGGGCCTGCAGGGGCCGGGGAACAGGCCTTGCCGGAAGCCGCCATCGCGCGCCCGCCGGGACGCGCCCAGGAACAGCAGCAAGGGAGCACGCGCATGGCCGAAAGCCGGGCGGCGATCTACGGCGCCATAGGCGCCAACGTGGCGATCGCGGTGACGAAGTTCGTGGTGGCCGGCATCACCGGCAGCTCGGCCATGCTGTCCGAGGGCATCCACTCCGCCGTGGACACGGGCAACGGCGTGCTGCTGCTGGTGGGCACCAAGCTCAGCGAGCGCCCGCCCAGCCCCGAGCACCCCTTCGGCCACGGCAAGGAGCTCTACTTCTGGAGCCTCATCGTGGCGGTGCTGATCTTCGGCATCGGCGGGGGCGTGTCGCTGTTCGAGGGCATACAGCACATACGCCACCCCGAGCCCATGACGGACGTGCGCTGGAACCTCATCGTCCTGGGCGCGGCCGTGCTGTTCGAGGGCGCGAGCTTCCTCGTTGCGCTGCGCCAGTTCCGCCGCGAGAACAGCGGGCGCCCCTTCTGGCAGGCGCTGCGCTCCAGCAAGGACCCCACCACCTACACCGTGATGGCCGAGGACTCGGCCGCGCTGCTGGGCCTGCTGGTGGCCTTCGTGGGCATAGGCACCAGCCAGTGGCTCCACGAGCCGGCGCTGGACGGCGCGGCCTCGGCGGTGATCGGCCTCATCCTGGCCGGCGTGGCCATCCTGCTGGTGCGCGAGTCGCGCGGGCTGCTCATAGGCGAAGGCATACGCGCCACCACCGCGCACGACATCCGCGCCCTGGCCCTGGCGCAGCCCGGCGTGCGCGAGGCGGGCTGGCCGCTGTCCATGTACATCGGCCGCGACGAGGTGCTGCTCACGCTGGAGCTGGTGTTCGACGAGGATGTGCCCGTGCAGCAGGCGGCCGCCGCCACCGCCGCATTGCGCCGCGACGTGCAGGCGCGCTTTCCCGTGATCAAGCGCATCAGCGTCCAGCCCGTCACGGCGCTGGCGGTGAAGGCGCCCACCCCGGAAGACATGCCCGCGCCCGTGGCACCCCTGTGAGGGCATCGCGCGCCAGTGGCCTGCCCACGTGGCCCGTGCCTATTGCTCCTGCGACGGGTGCCCCGGCGGCGGGCGCAGCGCCTGCGCGATGCCCCACCACGCCAGCGCCCACGCCGCGCCCACGGCCCAGCCGGCCAGCACGTCGCTGGGCCAGTGCACGCCCAAATAGACGCGGCTGATGCCCACCAGCAAGGTCAGCACCACCGCCACGCAGACCACGTGCAGCCGCAGCCGCCGGTGCGGGAGCTGCCGCGCCACCAGCGCCGCCAGCGTCAGGTAGACCAGTGCCGACAGCATGGCGTGCCCGCTGGGAAAGCTGGGCGAAAGCACGTAGGCGCCGTGCGGCACCAGGTCCGGCCGCGGCCGGTCGAACAAGCCCTTGAGCAGCCAGGACAGCAGCATCCCGCTCAAGCTGGACGCCAGCACCGACGCGGCCGTGCGCCGCAAGCCCGCCAGCAGCAAATAGCTGCACACCGCCAGCAGCACCAGCCCAAGCACGCCATGGCCGCCCAACCCGGTGAGGTCGCGCATGAATTCCTCGAACCAGCGCGGCCCAAGCGGGTCCGACGGGTCGGCCGGGTTGCGCATCGCCAGCAGGATGGCGCGGTCCAGCGTGTGCAGCTCGCCCTCGCCCACCTCCTCGCTCAGCGCGATGAAGGCCCACAAGCCCGCCGCTGCCGCCAGCAGCGCGGCCAGCACCCGCGGCTCCGGGCGCCGCGTCCACAAATTTCTCATGTCGCTCCTTTGGCCCACACCGGGCCGCCACCGCGCGGCGGTGCACAGGGCAAGAGGCTCGCCCGCCGGCCCGGGTTCCCCGGCAGGGGCCCCGAACCACGGCGCCCCCGCGCACGTTACCTCCTGTCCCAACGGCAACCGCGCCACGGCTGGACAAGGCGCAACCCGGCGCGCTATGCCTGCGCTGCCGCGGCAACAGGCCGCCAATCAAGCAAGCACGACACAGGAGGACGACGATGAGGCTGGGATCCGCACTCGGGACGCTGGCGCTGGTGCTGGTGTCCGCCGGCAGCGGCTGGGTGCTGCACGGGCTGGCGCAGCCGGACCCCGTACCGCCCGCCGCCCCGCAACAGCCGCCGGCCTCCATGCCCACGCAGGGGCGCTCCAACGGCTCGCTCATGGCCTTCCCGCAGGCCGGCCCCGCGTCAGGCGCGGACGACGTGGTGCAACTGCACCCCGACGGCAGCGCCAGCCTGCAGGTGCAGCGCAAGCCGCCGGCCTGGGTGCTGGCCGAGCTCTGCCGCCAGGGCGCGCGCGACCTGCCCGGCTGCACCACCACCACCGCGCTGGCCACGCCCATGCCCGCCGCACCGTCCCCCGCGCCGGGCACGGCGCCCGCCAGCTACGGCAGCGACAGCGAGGTGCTGCGCCGCCTCAACGACGCCAGCGAGCAGGTGCGCTTCGAAAGCCTGCAGCAGGCCCGCGGCAACGGCGTGCTGGTGCCCAAGGAGACGCTGCTGTCCATCATGCGCAACGACCCCTCCGAGCGCATGCGCCAGGAGGCCTTCGAGGACTACGTGGACGCCAGCTCCGGCACGCTGCAGGAGCTGCGCGCGGCCATGCAGGACGCGCTGCGCGTGCCCAACACCGTCATACAGACCCAGGCCCGCGAGCAGTTGGACCTGCTGGAGCGCGCCGAGCGCGAGGACGCCGAATCCCCCGTGCAGCGCGAGCGCTGAAGACGGCCACTTGGCGCGCACCTTGCGCCGGCTTTCGCCGCAGCGCCGCCCGCCGCGTGGGACGGGCGCCGCCGGGGGGTGGGCAATAATTGCGCGTTTGCCCAGGGCGCGGCTCAAGAGCTTGTTCGCACGGGCGCGCAAGGGGCCTGTATCCGCCGGGCCCGCCATCCCCCTCGTCTTTCTTCAGCACCCACGATGCCCGCATACCGTTCCAAGACTTCCACCGCCGGCCGCAACATGGCGGGCGCCCGCTCCCTGTGGCGCGCCACCGGCATGAAGGACGATGACTTCTCCAAGCCCATCATCGCGGTGGTCAACTCCTTCACCCAGTTCGTCCCCGGCCACGTGCACCTGAAGGACCTGGGCCAGCTCGTGGCCCGCGAGATCGAAGCCGCCGGCGGCGTGGCCAAGGAGTTCAACACCATCGCCGTGGACGACGGCATCGCCATGGGCCACGACGGCATGCTGTACTCGCTGCCCAGCCGCGACATCATCGCGGACTCGGTGGAGTACATGGTCAACGCGCACTGCGCCGACGCCATGGTGTGCATCTCCAACTGCGACAAGATCACCCCGGGCATGCTCATGGCCGCCATGCGGCTCAACATCCCGGTGATCTTCGTCTCCGGCGGCCCCATGGAAGCCGGCAAGACGCGGCTGGCCAACCCCGTCACCAAGGCCATCGAGCTGCGCAAGCTGGACTTGGTGGACGCCATGGTCATGGCCGCCGACCAGGCCTACTCCGACGCCGACGTGGCCGAGGTCGAGCGCTCGGCCTGCCCCACCTGCGGCTCCTGCTCCGGCATGTTCACGGCCAACTCCATGAACTGCCTGACCGAGGCGCTGGGCCTGTCGCTGCCGGGCAACGGCACCGTGGTGGCCACGCACGCCGACCGCGAGCAGCTGTTCAAGCGCGCCGGCCGCCGCATCGTGGAGCTGGCCCGCCAGTACTACGAGCAGGACGACGAGCGCGTGCTGCCGCGCTCCGTGGGCTTCAAGGCCTTCGAGAACGCGATGACGCTGGACATCGCCATGGGCGGCTCCACCAACACCATCCTGCACCTGCTGGCCATCGCGCGCGAGGCGGACATCGCCTTCACCATGGCCGACATCGACCGCCTCTCCCGCGTCGTCCCGCAGCTCTGCAAGGTGGCGCCCAACACCAACAAGTACCACATCGAGGACGTGCACCGCGCCGGCGGCATCTACGCCATCCTGGGCGAGCTCCAGCGCGCGGGCAAGCTGCACACCGACGTGCCCACCGTGCACGCGCCCACGCTGGGCGAGGCCCTGCGGCAGTGGGACGTCACCCTCTCGCAGGACGAGGCCGTCCAGACCTTCTACAGGGCCGGCCCCGCCGGCATCCCGACCCAGGTCGCCTTCAGCCAGAACACCCGCTGGCCCAGCCTGGACCTGGACCGCGCCGAAGGCTGCATCCGCTCCTACGAGCACGCCTTCTCCAAGGAAGGCGGCCTGGCCGTGCTCACCGGCAACATCGCCCTGGACGGCTGCGTGGTGAAGACCGCCGGCGTGGACGAGAGCATCCTGGTCTTCGAAGGCACGGCCCACGTGACGGAGTCGCAGGACGAGGCGGTGGAGAACATCCTCAGCGGCAAGGTCCAGGCCGGCGACGTGGTGATCGTCCGCTACGAGGGCCCCAAGGGCGGCCCCGGCATGCAGGAAATGCTCTACCCCACGAGCTACATCAAGTCCAAGGGCCTGGGCAAGGCCTGCGCGCTGCTGACCGACGGCCGCTTCTCCGGCGGCACCTCGGGCCTGTCCATCGGCCACTGCTCGCCGGAAGCGGCGGCCGGCGGCGCCATCGGCCTGGTGAAGGACGGCGACCGCATCCGCATCGACATCCCCAACCGCAGCATCGACGTGCTGCTGTCCGACGAGGAGCTGGCACACCGCCGCGAGGTGCAGAACGCCAAGGGCTGGAAGCCCGCCCAAGCGCGCCCGCGCAAGGTGTCCGCCGCCCTCAAGGCCTACGCCAAGCTGGTGATGTCGGCCGACAAGGGCGCCGTGCGCGACCCGTCGCTGCTGGACGACTGACGGCTGCGCCCACGGCGGGCCGCCCGGCCCGCCCGCCGCCGCTCCAAGCCGCTCCCGGAGCGGCTTTTTCGTTGCCGGCGCTTTACAGCGTTTGTCGGCGGCGCAAGGCCCGGTATCCAGCCCGCACCAAGTGTTGCGGTGGTGAACAGCGTGTTTCTTTGGTCTCGGCGGTGCACGCCGCTGCCGCCGCGCGGGCCCCTCCACGGTGGGAACCGGCCTGGAGGAAGACGGGGTGGCGCCACCCGCCGGCCGGGGCCGCATCCCGCCCCCATGAGCAGGTCCATGGGTGCCACCGCACGGTGGTGGTGGCCCAACCGGCGTACACCTACCTTGTAGACATGCAGCGATGCCAGACCAGCCGGCGCACCCCATGCGCCCGCTCCTGGCCGTCGCCCGCCAACACAAGGAAACGAACCCGCTGGAGCCGCTCATGAAGATTTCCAAAGGACTGGGCACGTTGGTGCTGATGGCGCTGTCGGTAGGCGCGAGCTGGGTGCTGCTGGCGCCGGACGCCGTGCCGCCCGCCGCTGCGGCCCCCGCCACGGCCACGGCGGCGGCGGACGGACGGGGCTTTTCGGTGCTGGCCTGGCCGCAGCCCGTGACTGAGGCGCCCCACGCCACCGCCGTCACCGCGCCGGCCGGGGCCGCCTTGCCCGCGACACCGGCGCCCAAACCGCACACCGAGCCGTCCACCCAGCCGGAGACCGACCCCATGGAAACCACCTTGGAAGACGATCCGCCGCCGCAATGACCCCGCGGGCTGGACGGATACCTGAAATGCCTTGAACCGCCGCGCCGCCCTGGATCACCCAGGAGCGCCACACGGCCAACAGCGAAGGAGTCGGGCATGAACGCAATCCATGGCGCAAGCGCACTGGCGCTGGCGGCGGCTTCGGCCGCGCTGGGCTGGGCCCTGCATGCGCCCGCGCTGCACACGGCGGCGGTGCTGGCGCCGTCTTCCGAGGCGTCCAGCTTGAGCCCCTCCCCGCTGGCCTGGCCGCGGCCGGAGCAGGAGGGCAGCGGCGACGGCACCGCCCCCAGCGTGCGCCTGCACGAGGACGGCAGCGCCAGCGTGCAGGCGCTGCGCCAGCGGCCATTGTGGATACTGGACGAGCTTTGCCGCCAGGGCGCGGCCCTGCGCCCCGGCGCCTGCACACCAGCCATGGGCGACGCCGCCAATGCCAGCGCAGCCTCTCCCGCCGCCGCCCCGCTGGCGCAGGCGCTGCGCGACGGCAGCGAGGCCCAGCGCTACGACGCGCTGGTGCAGTCGCGCACGGCGGGCGTGCTGGTGGCCGAGGACGTGCTGATGCGCCTCATGGCCGAGGGCCCTTCCGAGCGCGTGCGCCTGGCCGCCTTCGACAGCTACATGGAGCTCAAGTCCGGCGACGTGGACCACCTGCGCAGCGGGCTGCAGGCCGTGCTGCGCATCCCCTACACGCCGCTGCAGGCCCGCGCCCGCGAGCAGCTCGACGGCATAGAGCGCCTCTACGACCAGGGCGTGGCGCTGCAGCAAGGCCAGCGCCAGCCCTGACCCCTTTCCCCGCCCGCCGGCGCCGCCGGCCGTGCCGCCCCCGCGCGGCGCGGCCCGCACGCGGGCGGCGACCTTCCCGCGGCACCGCGCCCTGCCGGGCCCCGCGCGGCGACTGCTTGATACGGCCCGGCCAAGGAGCACACATGAAGCTCACATCCGTTTTCGCGCCGTCCCGCACCGTGTTGGCTGGCCTGTTGGGCGCGGCGGCACTGGCCGCGGCCGTCCCGGCGCAAGCCGAAATCCTGGTCACCATGTCGCGGCCCGGCAATTTCGCCGGCATCACCGCGGGCGGCCAGCTCATGCCGCTGACGCCGGCCGGCGCCAACCAGACGCCAGCCTTCTTCGTCCCGGCCGGCAGCCGCTTCCTCGTCAGCTACACGGCCGAGTGCGCCAACGACGCGGCCACCACGTCCTCCTGGGTGAGCCTGGACATTCGCGCCGTCAACGTCGCCACCGGCGCCATCACCGTGCTGCCGCCCACCAACGTCGCCGGCAGCCAGGACGCCTTCTGCACGTCCAACGGCACGGCGGGCTACGACGGCTGGACCACCACCACCGTCATCGCCACGGGCGTGCAGTTGCCCGCAGGCAATTACCGGCTCCAGGTGTATGCCCGCACCGTCAACGGCGGCTTCGGCTGGCTCAGCGACAGCTCGCTGACGGTCTGGCGTTGAAAGCCCGCACCCGCGCCACGCGCCTGGCGCCGCACGGCGGCGCCCGCGGCGGCAAGGCAGGCCGGCCCGCAGCACCCCTGCGGGCCGGCCTGCCGCCGTTTCACCCGTCCCTTTGACCCTTGCGATTTCCAGCATGCGGAACAGCCCGCCAGCGCTTGCCGCGCCCGCGTACTAAGCTGTGGCCACTCTCCCCACTCCAGCGGCACAGCCCGGCGCGTCCGGGCTGGCGCGTTTCTGGACCCTCGAAACAGGAAGTACCCCCATGCTGCAATCCATAGATGCCCGCACGCACGAGCCCTTCGGCCAGGCGCTGCCGGAATCCGGCGCCGACGACGTCAACCGTGCCGTTGAAGCGGCCGCCGCCGCGTCCGACGCTTGGGCCGCCTCGCCCGCCGCCGCCCGCGCCGCGCTGCTGCGCGGCCTGGCCGACGCACTGGAAGGCCAGCGCGAAGCGCTCGTCCCGCTGGCCGACCGCGAAACCGGCCTGGGCCCCGTGCGCCTGAACGGCGAGCTCGACCGCACCGCCTTCCAACTGCGCGGCTTTGCCGACCAAGTGGACGCCGGCGCCCCCTACACCTGCACCGACGACCCGGCCGTGGCCGGCGCGCCGCCCGCGGGCCGGCCGCGCCTGACCCGCGTGCGCGTGCCCGTCGGCCCCGTGGCCATGTTCTCGGCCAGCAATTTCCCCTTCGCCTTCTCGGTGCTGGGCGGCGACACGGCCTCGGCGCTGGCCGCCGGCTGCCCGGTGGTGGTCAAGGCCCACCCGGGCCACCCGCAGCTCTCGCGTGCGGTGTTCGAGCTGGCGCGCGGCGTGGCCGCGGCGCAGGGGCTGGACGAGGGCGTGCTGCAAATGGTCCAGGGCGCGGGCATTGACGTGGGCGTGCAGCTCGTCCGCCATCCGCTGATCCAGGCCGTCGCCTTCACCGGCTCCTTCCGCGGCGGCGCCGCGCTGCAGGCCGAGGCCAACGCCCGCCCGCAGCCCATTCCCTTCTACGGCGAGCTGGGTTCCATCAACCCCGTGATCGCCCTGCCCGCGGCACTGGCCGACAAGGGCGCCGAGTTGGCCAAGACCCTGGCCGCCTCCATCGCCCTGGGCTGCGGCCAGTTCTGCACCAGCCCCGGCGTGGTGGTGGTGCAGCAGGACGAGGCCTCGCAAGCCTTCGTTCAAGCCTTTGCCGAGGCGCTGGCCGCCCAAACCCCGCACGCCATGCTCACGCCCGGCATGCGCAAGGCGTTTGACGCCGGCGTGGCCCGCCTCACCGGCCACGAGGGCGTGAAGACGCTGGTGGCGGTGGACGCCGCGCCGGCCGCCGTGGCGCCCACGCCGCTGCTGGTGCAAACCACGGCCGAGCGCTTCACGGCCAGCCACGCCCTGCGCGAAGAGGTGTTCGGCCCCGCCGCCGTGGTGGTGCAGGTGGCCGATGCCGACGAGGCCGTGCGCGTGCTCAAGGCCGTGGGCGGCAGCCTGACGGTGACGGTGTGGGGCGCGGAAACGGCGGGCGACGAGGCGCAGCGCATCGTCCGCGCCGCCATGCAGGTGGCCGGCCGGGTGCTGTTCTCCGGCGTGCCCACGGGCGTGGCCGTGACCGCCGCCCAACACCACGGCGGCCCCTGGCCCGCCTCCACCGCGCCCTTCACCACCTCGGTGGGCTACGCCGCGCTGGACCGCTTCCTGCGCCCCGTGGCGCTGCAAGACGCGCCGGCCTGGCTGCTGGAGCGCAAGGGACAGGCCTGCTGATCCGGGTGCACTGAAACCGCCTCCCGTGGATTGGAGTAGGGCCGTGGCAAAGCCACCGGCCCTGCTCCCACCCGGCCGACAGCGCCGTTGCCGTGCGCACGATGCCGGCCATCCAAGCCCAAACGCGGGCATACGGACTTTCCCTTGAAAGCCAATTTGATTTGAAGTAAATCAAACGCACAGATTCATCTGCTGATGACAATTTGAAATTCTGTTTCACCCGCAAATCTCACGCATCAAAAAGTCTCAGGATTTCCAGCGCTCAGCGCCAACCCTTAGCATGAACGGATGATTACCCTCGCACGGTGAAAGTCTTGTAATTCACCACAGCATTTTTACGGCAGTTTTCATGAAGTTTTCCCGCGTTTTTCTGGTATTTTCGGCCGGCACCTTGGCGGCAGGCCTGTGCCAAGCGGCACCCACTGGCGCTTTCGGCCCCATATACCCCTCCATCAATAACACCTGCAAAACCATTGCGAGAGACAAAAGCGTCAGCTACCCGGAGACCGGATCCTGGGAGATGGTGCATTTCAAGATTGCCGGAACGGTCGTCCCCACTCAAGAGCAGTCCGGCGGCACATCGCGCTTGAAATTCACCATTGAAACCCACGGCGAAGGGTTGGGTGCCACCACGGGCGCCAAATACGTGTTCGACGGCCGCATGGAAACCACGGTCAACACCGGCAGCAATACCGGGAGCAACAGCGGCGCAAACTCCAGTATCAAATCCACCGGCAATGCCGCCGCGGTAGGCGACAAATTCCAATTTACCGGCATTTACAAGATCTCCGCACGCGTTCACAGCAGCGAGAATGCCGACCCGTCGAAAGACAATCTCACCATTGAATTCCCTATTCAGGTCAGCTATGCCGACGGCGCTGCCGTTGCATGGCCGGTCAATGCCCGGGACGACATCCGGCTGATCTGCCAGCCCGCGCCCTGACGTGCCACCGGAGCACGCGCCTGTCGTGGCTTGGAGAAGCCCGGCAGGCGCAATTTTTTGAAAGGCCGGTCAGCCGAGTGCCTGAGGCACTTTCAGCCGCCGAGCTGGCGCGCGAAGTCGTCAATGCTGCTGCGCAAGTCGTCCTCGCCCGGTAGTTGGCCCTGCGGCGTGAAGCGGTCCACCACCTCAGGCAGCAGCTCGGACAGGCCCATACGCGCCTCGTCCTCGCTCACACCGGCCTCGCCGGCGATCTCGGACAACTGCTGTGGGTCGAAAAGCTGCGACACCGCCTCCGGCGGCAGCGGCTCGTTGGGCCCGGCGCTCACCCACGACTGCGCCTGCTGCCCGTAGCCCTGCTGCGAAAGCTGGCCCAACAGCCCGGCCAGCCCGCCCAAGCCGGCCAACGCACCCAGGCCGCCCAAACCACCCGCGCCGCCCAGGCCGCCACCCATGGGCGAGTGCCCGCCGCCCAACACGCTGCCGAGCACACCGCCCAAGCCGCCCATGCCGCCGGCACCGCCCAAGCCCCCCACCCCGCCACCCGCGCCCCGGCGCCGGTTGGCCAGCAGGTTGAGGACGATGGGCAGCAGCGCCATCAGCACCCGCGGGTTGACGCCGCCGCGCCCAACGCCGCCGCCCATGGGCGTGTTCATGCCCGTGC
Source organism: Azohydromonas lata (assembly GCF_034427735.1). Lineage (NCBI taxonomy): Bacteria > Pseudomonadati > Pseudomonadota > Betaproteobacteria > Burkholderiales > Sphaerotilaceae > Azohydromonas > Azohydromonas lata. Next base: position 31,851 of record NZ_JAXOJX010000034.1, on the reverse strand, counting down.
CCATGGGAGCGTTGCGCCCCGCATTCACGCCGGCGAGTCCGCCCAGGATCTGGTCCAGCAAGCCCATGTCCGTACTCCTTCAGGTTTGACGCATCGAGCCCGCTTGCCGGCAACCCCTGTGCCAGCCCCGTTGGAAAACACGGCCGAAAACACAATCCATATTTGATTGCCGCATATTGGCGCGCGGGCCGCCTGTATATCCGTATGCGGAAGTTTTAGTTCGGTCATTAATCCTTCTTGCCTAGCATGGCCTTCGTCCAATCAAGAACGAGGGAACACCGTGACGGACCTCACCATGGAAAAGGCCAGGCCCGCGGTGGCAGGAGAAAACCCGCCCACGCTGGCGGAGTTGAAACGCCGCGCCGCCGCCTTGCTGCCTGAATTGCGGCGCGGCGTGGAGGACAGGGAAAGAAACCGCGTCCTCCCGCACGACCAGATTCGGCGCATCGCCGCCGAACGTTTATTGACGCTTCGCATTCCCGTGCCCTACGGCGGCCCCGGCGCCAGCGTGCGCGAAGTGGTTCAATTCGTCGTGGATGTTGCCGCCGTGGATTCGAACCTTGCCCAGGCCTTGCGCCCAAGCTTCTTGTTCCTGGAGGGCCTGCTTTCCAGCGGCGACGAGGCCACGCGCCGCCGCTGGCTGCCGCGGTATTTGCGCGGGGACATTTTCGGCAACGCGGGCTGGGAAATCGGCGGCGCCAGTGGTGCCATCAGCAGCCGGATACGGCGCGAGGGCGAGCATTACCGCGTGAACGGCAGCAAGTATTACAGCACCGGCAGCCTGTATGCGGACTGGGTCAGCGTTGCGGCGCTGGACGAAAATAGCCACGAGCTCAGATTCATGCTGCCGCGCGGCCGCCAGGGCCTGGAATTGGTGGACGATTTCGACGCCATGGGCCAGCGCCTGACCGCCAGCGGCACCACGAATCTGGTGGACGTGCTGGTGCAGGCCGAGGACATCATTCCCACCCCGCTGCAATCATCCGGACAAACCCGGCGCTCCATCGTCACGCCCTTTGCCCAATTGTTCCTGGCCGCGGTGGAAGCGGGCGTGGCCAAGAATGCGCTGGCCGACGCGGTGGAATTTGCCCGCCACCACGCACGGCCCATCAAGCACAGCACGGCGCAGCGCTCGGTGGATGACCCTTATGTCGAATTCTCGGTGGGAGAAATAGCCGCCCAGGCTTACGCGGCCGAGGCCGTGGTATTGCGAGCGGCCGAACAAATCGACGCCGCGTGGGCAGCGGGGCTGGACGAGGCTGCCATCGTTCACGCCGCCCTGGACGTCGCCCAGGCCCAATATGTGGCCGCCGCCGCGGCCTTGAAAGCCTCGGAACTGGTATTCGACGTGGGCGGCGCCTCCACCACCGCGCGCAAGCACAACCTGGACCGCCACTGGCGCAATGCACGCACGGTGGCCAATCACAATCCGCGGCATTGGAAGGCGGCCGTGGTGGGCGCCTGGCATTTGAAAGGCACACCGCCGCCCAATTCCGGCCTGTTTTGAAAAACTGAATATCTCGGCCGTTTTCAGATTCAGGCGTTCCTGCCGCACCGCCCGCGCAAGCAACACGCGCCGCCCATGCTTTTCATCTGCAGTGGAGATCCCATGCCCTACGCGCCCTGCGCCGACTTCACCCTGCGCCACCCGAGCGACGAGGCGCTGGCTGCCTACGCCGAAGAGCTGGCCGCCGAGATCGGCAAGACGGCCCGCTTCTACGACGAGACGGGCGGGTTCCCTTCCGAGCATTTCGAATTGCTGCGCCAGCGCGGCGCCCTGAAACTCACCATTCCGCGGGCATTGGGCGGCCGGGGCTTGTCGCTGTACGAGCTGCTGATATTCCAGGAGCGCCTGGCCAAGGGCAGCGCCAGCACGGCCTTGTCGCTGGGCTGGCATTTGATGGCCTTGGGCTATTTGAGTTTTGACTTGAAATGGCCCCGCCCCGCTTTCGAGCGCCTGTGCCGTGGCGTGGTACAGCGCGGCGATCTGGTGAATATCTTGATTACCGAGCGCGACGGCGGCAATCTGCTGCGCGGCGGCAAGGCCGCCACGGTGGCGCACAAAACCGGCGAAGGCTACGTCATCTCAGGCCGCAAGGCCTTTTGCTCGGCAGCCCCGGCCTTGAACCAGATGATCCTCTACGCCTGGGACGAGCAGGCCGGAAAAACCGCGGAATTCCTGGTGCCGCGCACGCCGGACGTTCATGTCGTTGAAAACTGGAACAGCCTGGGCATGCGCAGCACGGGCAGCCATGACATTGAATTCGACGGCGTGCTAGTGCCGCACGAAGCCAAATTGCTCGAAATCGAGAAAGACCAACCCAGCAGTTTCACGACCGGCAGCCGCGCTTTTGGACTGCAGGTTGCCGCGGTTTACCTGGGCATCGCGGCAGCGGCGCGGGATTTCATCCTGGAATTTGCCGACAGCCGCCAATCACCCAGTTTGGGCAGCGCCATTCTCGATGCGCCGCATGCCCAGCAAAAACTCGGCGAGATCGAGTTGCTGCTCTCAGCTTCCAAGACCCAGCTTTACGGCCTGGCCGAGCTGTGGGAACGCCACGACGCTTTGAAACACCGCCTGCACCACGAGGTATGGACCACCAAATACATGGTCACCAACAACGCCGTGCGCATCGTGGAATTGGCCATGGGCATTGCCGGCGGGCATGGATTGTCACGCGATTTCCCGCTGGAGCGGTATTGGCGCGACGTCCAATGCGGCCTGCACAACCCGCCGCAAAACGACATGGTCGTTTCCACGCTGGCGCAGGCCGCCACCAGGGATTACCGGCAGCGCAGGCGGGAGGCCGAAAAACCCGCGGCGCCCGGGGCCTCCGCGCAAACCGCACCTGTGGAAACTACTGCGCAGGCCGAATCCACTGTTTCGCAAACCGCTTCTATACCCACCGAGGAAGCCGTGTTTCATTGAACCCAAAAAAAACCGCGCCCAATTTTCACCGAGCTGAAGACTTGCCCATGCCGAAGAAACAAATCATCCTCAACGCGTTCAACGAAAATTGCGTGGGCCATATCAACCATGGCTTGTGGACGCATCCGCGCGACCGCAGCACGGAATATCACAGCCTTGAATTCTGGACGGACATGGCGCGCACGCTGGAGCGCGGCCTGTTCGATGGGATATTCATTGCCGACATCCTGGGCGTTTACGACGTTTACGAAAGCGGGCTGGATCTAACCTTGCGTGAGGCCGTGCAACTGCCCATCAACGACCCGCTGCTGCTGGTGTCGGCCATGGCGGCGGCGACCTCGCACCTGGGCTTTGGCGTCACGGTCAACGCGCTGTCCGAGCACCCTTACCTGCTGGCGCGGCGCTTTTCCACGCTGGACCACCTCACGCGCGGGCGCTTCGGCTGGAACGTGGTCACCGGCTACCTGGACAGCGCGGCACGCGCCATCGGCCTGGACAACCAGCTCATCCACGACGAGCGCTACGACCGCGCCGACGAGTGCCTGGACGTGCTCTACAAGCTGCTGGAGGGCAGTTGGGAAGACGGCGCGGTGCGCCGCGACAAGGCCGCGCGCGTCTATGCCGACCCGGCCCGGGTGCACCCCATACGCCACCACGGGCGCTGGTACGACGTGGAGGGCGTGCACCTGAGCGAGCCCTCGCCGCAGCGCACGCCCGTTCTTTACCAGGCCGGCACCTCGGGCCGCGGCCAGCGCTTCGCGGCGCGGCACGCGGAAGCCATCTTCATCGGCGGCCACGACAAGGCCGCGGTGCGGCACACCGTGCAGGAGCTGCGCGGGGCGGTGGCGCTGGCCGGGCGGCGGCCGCAGGACGTGAAGATCGTCCTGGGCGTGAGCGTGGTGCCCGGCACCACCGCGGCCGAGGCGCGCGACCTGCACGAGGAGTACCAGCGCCACGCCAGCCCCGAGGCGGGACTGGCGCACTTCGCCGCCAGCGTGGGCGTGGACCTCTCGCGCTACGGGCTGGACGACCCGATCCGGCCGGAGGGCACCAACGCCATCCAGTCCGCCGCCAAGGCGCTGCAGCAGTTGGGCGGCACGCGGCGCAAGCTGCTGGAGCATTTCAGGCTGGGCGGCCGCTACCCGGCCATCGTGGGCGACGCCTCCCAGGTGGCCGACGAGCTCCAAAGCTGGGTGGAGGACACGGGCATAGACGGCTTCAACCTCACCCGCACCGTCGTCCCCGAGAGCTTCGAGGACTTCGTGGACCTGGTGGTGCCGGCCCTGCAGGACCGCGGCGTCTACAAGACCGCCTACGCGCCGGGAACGCTGCGCCACAAGCTCTTCGGCGAAGGGGACCGGCTGCCGGATCGGCATGCCGCAGCCGCATTCCGCCGCACCCACTGAGCCGCTTTTCTTCCGCCATGGCATGCCGCCCTGCCGGCAAGGCGGCGCTGCCCGACACCACCTCTCCCGAACTCAAGAGCCATGAAACCCACCTTCTCCCGCTTCCTCCTGCCCCTGGCCGCCACCTTCTTCCTCCTCGGCGGCGCCCAAGCGCAGGCGCTCAAGGTCGGCGCCTCGGCCGGCGTGCATGCCGACACCATGGAGGCCGCCGCGCGCGAGGCGCGCAAGCAGGGCCTGGACGTGAAGGTGATCGAGTTCACCGACTGGACCACGCCCAACACCGCCCTGCAGGCCGGTGACCTGGACCTCAACTACTTCCAGCACCAGGCCTTCCTGGACAACGCCATCAAGGAGCGCGGCTACAAGTTCGCCGTGGCCGGCGTGGGCGTGCTGCCCAACATCGGCCTGTTCTCCCACCGCATCAAGAAGTTCGAGGAGCTCAAGGACGGCGCCAAGGTCGCCGTGGCCAGCGACCCGGTCAACCAGGGCCGCGGCCTGTCGCTGCTGGAAAAGGCGGGCCTCATCAAGCTGCGCGAGGGCGCGGGCCTGCGCGGCTCGGTCAACGACATCGTCGCCAACCCCAGGAAGCTGAAGTTCGTCGAGGTCGAGGGGCCGCAGCTGGTGCGCGCCATAGACGACGTGGACCTCGCCCAAGGCATCCCCGCCCATTTCGTGAGCGCCGGCAAGCCGCAGGTGGCCAGCTCGGGGCTGCTCTACACGGGCGTGGCCGACCGGCTCTTCGCCATCCGCTTCGTCACCCGGCAGGACAACGTGAACGACCCGCGCGTCAAGAAATTCGTCAAGGTCTTCCAGGAATCCAAGGCCGTGCGCGACGAGATCAGCCGCCTCTTCGGCGGCGACGCCAGGCTCTACAGCCTGCCGTGGCTGAACCAGTGAGGGCCAGCGCCATGACCGCCAAGCAATGGGCCCTGGCGCCCTGGTCCTGGTTCCTGCCGGCGCCGCCGCACGGTGGCCAGGGCACGCCGCCCGGCGCGGCCGGTGCCGGCGCCCCATCCGGCCGCGACGCCTGCGGGCACCGCCCCACGGCGGGCACCGTGCGCTTCGAGCAGGTGGGCAAGACCTACCCGTCCTCGGCCGGCCCGGTGCGGGCGCTGTCGGGCATCAGCCTGGACATCCCGGCCGGCAGCATCTTCGGGATCATCGGCCGCAGCGGCGCGGGCAAATCCAGCCTGCTGCGCACCATCAACCGCCTGGAGCAGCCCAGCGAGGGCCGCGTGCTGGTGGACGGGCAGGACCTCGCCACGCTGGACGAGCAGGGCCTGGTGCTGCTGCGCCGCCGGGTCGGGATGATCTTCCAGCATTTCAACCTGCTGTCCTCCAAGACGGTGTTCGACAACGTGGCGCTGCCGCTGCGCGTGGCGGGCGTGCGGCCGGACCACGTCCGCGCCCGCGTGGCGGCGCTGCTGGACCTCGTCGGCCTGCGGGGCAAGGCCGACACCTACCCGGGGCGGCTTTCCGGCGGGCAGAAGCAGCGCGTGGGCATCGCCCGCGCGCTGGTGCACGCGCCGGAAATCCTGCTGTGCGACGAGGCCACCTCGGCGCTGGACCCGCAGACCACGCAATCCATCCTGGCGCTGCTGCGCGACATCAACCGCCGCCTCGGGCTGACGGTGGTGCTGATCACGCACGAGATGGGCGTGATCCGCGAGATCTGCGACGAGGTGCTGGTGCTGGAGAAGGGCCGCATCGCCGAGGCCGGTGCCGTGTGGCAGGTATTCGGCTCGCCCGCGCACGACGCCACGCGCGCCCTGCTGCGCCCGCTGGAGCACGGCCTGCCGGGCGACCTGCAGGAACGGCTGTCCGCCCACCCCGTGCCCGGCGGCGCCAGCCGCCGCGTGCTGGAGCTGCACTACAGCGGCGCGGGCGGCCTGGAGCCGGACCTGGCGCGCATTGCCGCCGCGTTGGGCGGCACGGTGCGGCTGCTGCACGGCGGGGTGGACCGCATCCAGGGCCACAGCCACGGCCGGCTGCTGCTGGCCGCCGACCTCGGCGGGCCGGACGCCGCGGCGCTGGCGGCCCTGAACCTTTGCCATCACGCCAGGGAGCTGGGCTATGTCCCCGATCATGCTTGAGCGCCTATGGGAGGCGCTGCTGGACACGCTGCTGATGGTGGGCAGCTCCGCGGCCATCGCGCTGCTGGCCGGCATTCCGCTGGCGGTGCTGCTGGTGCTCACGGCCCCGGGCGGCGTGCTGCCCTGGCCGCGCTTCAACAAGGTGGCGGGCGCCATCGTCAACGCCTTCCGGGCCACGCCCTTCATCGTGCTGCTGGTGGCGCTCATACCGCTCACGCGCCTGCTCACCGGCACCACGATTGGCGTGTGGGCGGCGGTGGTGCCGCTGTCCATCAGCGCCACGCCGTTTTTCGCGCGCATCGCCGAGGTGAGCCTTCGGGAGGTGGACGCGGGGCTGATCGAGGCCGCGCAGGCCATGGGCTGCCGCCGGCGCCACATCGTGTGGCACGTGCTGCTGCCGCAGGCGCTGCCGGGCATCGTGGGCGGCTTCACCATCACGGTGGTGTCCATGATCGGCGCCTCGGCCATGGCCGGCGCGGTGGGTGCCGGCGGCTTGGGCGACCTGGCCATCCGCTACGGCTACCAGCGCTTCGACACCACGGTGATGGTGGTGGTCATCGCGGTGCTGGTGGCGCTGGTGAGCGCGGTGCAGCTCACCGGGGACTTCTGGGTGCGACGTTTGAAGCAGCGGTAAAGAGGGAAGCGAGGGGGCGCCATGGCGCTGCAGCCGCTGCGCGCGCGTGGGTTCGCAAGCACCCACGCGCTTTTTTCATTGGGCGCGGCGCGTCACACCGTCTGCGGGAACAGCAGGTCCACGAAGCGCTGCACCACGGGCTGCGGCTCATGGTTGGCCAGGCCGGGGCGCTCGTTGGCCTCGATGACTACGTAGTCCGGCTGGTCCACGGCGGGCACCAGGAAGTCCAGGCCCGTCACCGGGATGCGCAGCGCCCGCGCCGCGCTCTCGGCCGCCTCGCGCAGGCGCGGGTGCAGTTGCGCCGTGACGTCGTGGATGGTGCCGCCCGTGTGCAGGTTGGCCGTGAGCCGTGCCCGCACCACCTGGCCCTCGGCCGGCACGCTGTCCCAGGTGAAGCCTTGGGTGGCGAGGCAGCGTTCGGTCTCGGCGTCCAGCGGGATGCGGCTTTCGCCGCTGGTGGCCGCGGCGCGGCGGGCGCTGTGGCGCTCGATCAGCTCGCGCACGCTGGACCGGCCGTCCCCCGTCACCTGCGCCGGCCGCCGCACCGCCGCCGCCACCACCCGGTAGCCGATGACGACGATGCGCAAATCCTCGCCGGCGCAGAACTCCTCCAGCAGCACCGGGCCGCCCTCGGCGGCGGCGCGCTCCACGGCTTGCGCCAGCGTCGCCTCGTCGCGCACGTCCACGCTGATGCCGCGGCCCTGCTCGCCCTGCAGCGGCTTGACGACCACGGCGCCGTGCTCGCGCAGGAAGGCGGCGTCGGCCTGTACGTCGCCCGCGCGCTGCTGGTGCGGCACGCGCAGGCCCACGGCCGAGAGGCGCCGCAGGGTCAGCGCCTTGTCCTGGCACCAGCTCATGGCCACGCCGCCGGTGAGATCGGTGAGCGACTCGCGGCAGAGAATTTCGTTGCCGAAGTGGCGCAGCTTGAAGATGCCGGCCTCGGCGTCCAGCACTTCCACGCCGATGCCGCGGCGGCGGGCTTCGTCCACGATGACGCGGGCGTACACGTTCAGGCCCGCGACCTCGCTGCCGCCGTCGAAGATGCGCTGGTTGTGGGCGTTCTTGCGCTTGACCAGAAAGCCCGTGGCGGGCTCGAAGCCCAGCTTCTCGTACAGCGCGATGGCCTGGTGGTTGTCGTGCATGACGGACAGGTCCAGGAAGCGCCGGCCGCGGCGCGCGAAGTGGTCCATCACGTGGTGCACCAGTGCCTGGCCGATGCCGGCGGTGCGGGACTGGGGATCGACCGCCAGCGCCCACAGGCTGCTGCCGCCCTGGGGGTCGCCGAAGGCCAGGGCGTGGTCCAGGCCGAGCACGGTGCCCACGACCTCGCCGCTGGCCTCGTCCTCGGCCACGAAGTAGGCCAGGGCGTCGTGCTGGCGTTGCGCCCAGGCCGTGGCCGGGTCCAGCGGCAGCATGCCGCGCTGGCGGTAGAGGCGGTTGGCGGCGGCGACGTCGCCGCGCGTGGCCAGCGGACGCAGGGCCACGCCGGGCGGGGGCGGCGGCAGGGGCTCCAGGGCGTCCAGCGCGTGGCGCAGCAGCAGCGAGGGGTCCAGGAACAGCTCATTGGGCGCCTCGGCCAGCACCAGTTGCGGCGACTCGACGTAGAGCGCGATGTCGCGCCGGTCCGGCGCCTCCTGCAGCAGCGTGCGGGCGATGTCGGCGGGGCTGGCCAAGGCGGGGGCGAACAGCAGCCGGCCCCAGCCGAAGTCGGCCCAGGGCTGCGCGGGTTGGGCGGCATCGGCGCTCGGCGGGCCGTCGGCGGCGGGCGAGCGCAACAGGGCCGGCGTGGCCGGCGCGCGGGAGGCGGTCGAGTGCAACAGGTTCATCAGGCGGTCTTCCCCGGCGCCCTCATGGGGGCGCGTCTGGTGTTCGTCCATGGAAGCGCCTGCAACCGGGCAAGGCGGCAAGCGCGTGGAACACGGGGAGAGCAAGGGGCGTACCGCCCGGCAGGAGGACGACCGCGGTTGCGCTCTGCGCCGGGGCCTTGCACGCCCGCTGGAACATCAGTCAGCCGCCCTCGCCTTCGCCCAAGGGCAGCCGCCACAGCACCGTGGTGCCGCCCCCGGGCTGGGACTCGATGGCGAAACTGCCGCCCAAGGCCTCTATGCGCTCCTGCATGCCCACCAGCCCCCACTTGGCCCGGCCGGCCACGGGTTGCGCGGCCTCTTCGAGGCTGAAGCCCCGGCCGTCGTCCTCCACGCTGCCCACGAGCTGGCGGCGGCGGCGCTCCAGGCTGACGCTGGCGCGCGAGGCGTGGGCGTACTTGGCGACGTTGGTGAGTGCCTCCTGCACCACGCGGAACACGGCGGCCTCCACCTGCGGCGGCAGGCGCTGGCCGTCGTCCAGGCCGCGCGCTTCCACGTCGGCGTCCACGCCGGTGAGCTCGGACCAGGTCTGCACGTAGGCGGCCACGCCCTCGGCCAGGCCGCAGTCCTCCAGCGCCGTTGGGCGCAGGATGAAGATGATGCGGTCCAGCTCGCGGTCGAGCTGCTGCATGAGGTCGTGCAGCCTGTCCAGCGCGTCGCGGGGCGGCGCGGCGGCGTGGCGCAGGCTGCCCACCGACAGCGCCATGGACGAGAGGTACTGGCCCAGCCCGTCGTGCAGCTCGCGGGCGATGCGGCGGCGCTCGTCGTCCTGCAGCGTCTCCATGTGCAGCAGCAACTGGCGCAGCGCATAGGTGCGCTCGGCCACGCGCTGCTCCAGCAGCTCGTGGGCGCGGCGCTGCTCGGTGACGTCGCGCATCACGCCGATCATGCGCACCGGCTGGCCGTAGGCGTCGTAGAAGAAGTGGCCCCGTGCCGAGAGCCAGTGCACCGAGCCGTCAGGGTGGAGGGTGCGGAAATCGTGCTCGTAGCTGCAGCGGCCCTGCATGGAGCGCTGCAGCGCGGCCTCGGTGCCGGCACGGTCGTCCGGGTGCACGCGCGCCATCCAGGCCTCGTAGCTGGGCTGGATCTCGCCGACGGTGTAGCCCTCCATGCGGTAGTGCTCGTCGGACCAGATCACGCGCTGGGTGCGCAAGTCCCAGTCCCAGGTGGCGAGCTCGCCCACGGCCACGGCCAGGCGCTGGCGCTCGACGTTCTCGCGCAGCGCGCGCTCGGCGCGCACGCGGCGCGTGGTCTCGATGATGGTGAGGAAGATGCCGGCCACACGGCCCGCCTCGTCGTACACCGGGCTGTAGGAGATGGTGAACCAGGCGTCTTCCAGCATGCCGGAGCGCTGGATGGGAAAGAGCGCGTCCTCCATGGACACCGAGTCGCCTTTCCACACCCGCTCGTAAATCGGCCCGTTGATGTGCCAGACCTCAGGCCAGCACTCCCGCGTGGGCTGGCCCAGCCCGGCGGGGTGCTTGACGCCCATGAGCTCGCGGTAAGGGTCGTTGTAGACCTGTATCAGCTCCCGGCCCCACAGCACGATGGTGGGAAAGGGGTGGGCAAGAACGATGTGCACGGCGGTACACAGGCTCGCGGGCCATTGCGCCAGGGGACCGAGCGGCGTCGCGGCCCAATCGTGCGTGCGCACCAGGTTGGCCATTTCGCCCTTGGCGAACGGCCAGGCCTGCTCGTTGTCCAGGGAGTACTGCGTTGCCACGGGAGAAGAGTAGTCCGACGGTGGGCGGTCATCCAGGATAACGCCCGGGGAGCAGGCGGCAGGCCCGGGAGAGGTGCACGGGCTCATGGCGTGATGCCGCGCAGCCCTGGCCGGCGCCGGGCGCGGCGCTTAGTCCTTGCCTCTGACAGACCGTCCACCGCGGGCCACACTGGCGCTTCTGTCCAGACGCAGCCGCCCCAAGAAAAGCCTTCCCATGCCTGCCTTCAATTTCCGCTTCGACAACTCCTACTTCCGCGACCTGCCCGGCTTCTACGTGCCGTGGAAGCCGGCCACGGTGCCGGCGCCGCGGCTGCTGTTCCTCAACCGCGAGCTGGCCGCCGAGCTCGGGCTGGAGGCCGACGCGCTGGACGGCGAGCCAGGCGCCGCGCTCTTTGCCGGCAACGCCCTCCCCGAGGGCGCAGACCCGCTGGCCCAGGCCTATGCCGGGCACCAGTTCGGCGGCTTCTCGCCGCAGTTGGGCGATGGCCGCGCGCTGCTCCTGGGCGAGGTGCTGGACAGCCAGGGCCGCCGCCGCGACATCGCCTTCAAGGGCTCGGGGCGCACGCCGTTCTCGCGCGGCGGCGACGGCAAGGCGGCCGTGGGCCCCATGCTGCGCGAAGTGCTCATCGGCGAGGCCATGCACGCGCTGGGCATTCCCACCACGCGTGCCCTGGCCGTGGCCGCCACGGGCGAGCCCGTGCAGCGCGAGCGGCCCCTGCCCGGCGCCGTGCTCACCCGCGTGGCGCTGAGCCACCTGCGCGTGGGCACCTTCCAGTTCTTCGCCTCGCGCGGCGACCTGGACAAGCTGCGCCAGCTCGCCGACTACGCCATCGCCCGCCATGACGCGGACCTCGTGGACACGCCGGACCGCCACCTGGCCCTGCTGCGCCGCGTGGCCGAGCGGCAGGCCAGGCTCATTGCGCGCTGGATGAACGTGGGCTTCATCCACGGCGTGATGAACACCGACAACATGACCCTCTCCGGCGAGACCATCGACTACGGTCCCTGCGCCTTCATGGAGGCCTACGACCCGGACGCGGTGTTCAGCTCCATAGACCACGGCGGCCGCTACGCCTACGGCAACCAGCCGCTGATCGCGCGCTGGAACCTGGCGCGGCTGGCCGAGGCGCTGCTGCCGCTCATCGCCGGCAACGGCGAGGACGAGGCCGCCATGGCCCAGGCCGTGGCGCAGGCCACCGAGGTGCTGGACGCCTTCCCCAATCTCTACGCCCAAGCCCTGCTGCAGGGCCAGCGCGCCAAGCTGGGCATCGAGCAAGCCACGGCGGCGCAGGACGAGGCCGACCAGGCCCTGGCCGACGATTTCCTCACCCTGCTGCACACCCACGCCGTGGATTTCACGCTGGGCTGGCGCCGCCTGGCCGATGTGGCGGCAGGCAACGAAGCGCCGCTGCGCGCGCTGTTCGGCGACGCGGCCACGGCGCCGGACGCGTGGCTCGCCCGCTGGCGCGAGCGCCTGGGCGCGGGCGACGCCGCGCAGCGCGCGGCGGCCATGCGGCGCGTGAGCCCCATCGTGATCGCGCGCAACCACCTGGTGGAAGAGGCGCTGACGGCCGCCAGCGAGCACGACGACCTGGGCCCCTTGAACCGCATGCTGGCCGCGCTGCGCGACCCCTTCACGGAAAGCGCCGAACACGCCCGCTACGCCGAGCCGGCGCCGGCCGCGGTGACGGCCTGCTACCGGACCTTCTGCGGCACCTGAGCGGCGCGGGCCGCTGGCGCGATCAGTCCTGCGAGGCGAGCACGCCGCGGCGGATCTGGTCGCGCTCCATGGACTGGAACAGCGCCTTGAAATTGCCCTCGCCGAAGCCGTCGTCGCCCTTGCGCTGGATGAACTCGAAGAACACCGGGCCCATGAGGGACTGCGAGAAGATCTGCAGCAGCAACCGCTTGCTGCCGTCGCGGGTGGTGCCGTCCACCAGGATGCCGCGGGCTTTGAGCTCCTCCACCGGCTGGCCGTGGCCGGGCAGGCGTTCCTCCAGCATCTCGTAGTAGATGTCGTTGGGCGCCGTCATCACCGGGATGCCCGCCATCTGCAGCGCGTCCACGCTGGCCAGGATGTCGTCGGTGAGCAGCGCCACGTGCTGTATGCCCTCGCCGTTGAAGGCCATCAGGAACTCCTCGATCTGGCCGGAGCCCTTCTTGGATTCCTCGTTGAGCGGGATGCGGATCATCCCGTCCGGCGCCGTCATGGCCTTGGAGGTCAGGCCCGTGTACTCGCCCTGGATGTCGAAGTAGCGGATCTCGCGGAAGTTGAAGAGCTTCTCGTAGAACGAAGCCCAGTACGCCATGCGCCCGCGGTACACGTTGTGCGTGAGGTGGTCAATGACCTTGAAGCCGTGGCCGGCCGGGTGGCGCTCCACGCCGTCCAGGAATTCGAAGTCGATGTCGTAGATGCTCTTGCCATCCTCGAAACGGTCGATCAGGTACAGCGGCGCGCCGCCGATGCCCTTGATGGCCGGCAGCCGCAGCTCCATCGGCCCCGTGGGAATTTCAACGGGCTGCGCGCCCAGCGCCAGCGCGCGGTTGTAGGCCTGGTGCGAGTCCTTGACGCGGAAGGCCATGCCGCAGGCCGAGGGCCCGTGCTCGGCGGCGAAGTACGAGGCCACGCTGTTGGGCTCGTTGTTGACGATGAAGTTGATGCCGCCCTGGCGGTAGAGCAGCACGTCCTTGGAGCGGTGCTTGGCCACCAGGGTGAAGCCCAGCTTCTCGAACAGCGGCTCCAGCAGGCCGGGCGTGGGCGAGGCGAACTCGATGAACTCGAAGCCCATGAGGCCCATGGGATTGTCAAACAGGTCGGCCATGATGATTTCCGGTGAATGCTTGTGTTGAAACGGGAGTGGAGGTCAGCGCGGGCGTGGGCCGCCGGTGGCGCGCAGGCCTTGCCGCGCACGCTGCGCGCCAGGTGCTCGCCGATGAAGAGGGCAAAGGTGCACATGGTTTGTTGAGCCTGCCGCTTCACCGCGCGGCCAGGTCCAGCGGGTAGCGGCGTCTGGCCTCTTCCGCCGCGCGGCCCACGGCGCCGAAGAGCGCGTAGGCGTCCGGGCGGGCGCCGGCAAAGCGGCGCAACTCCTGCAGCGTCGCCAGGTCCAGGCCGGCCGGTACGCCACGGCGCAACAGCAGCGCGGCCACGGCTTCCAGGCAAACGTTGCCCTGCGTGCCCGGCACCAGGCGGCTGCCGCCCATGCCGGCCAGCGAGGCGTCCAGGTGCGTGACGCCCGCGTCCAGCGCCGCCTGCACGGCGGCGAGTTGATCGTCATCGCCGCCGTGCAGATGGGCACTCAGCACGCAGCCGCCGGTGGCCTCGCGTGCGCGCCGGAACAGGTCCAGCACCGCCACGGGTTCCGCATGGCCGAAGGTATCCGCCAAACCTATCTGGTCCACGCCCAGGGCGACGCACTCGCGCACCAGCGCGAGCACGGCTTGCGGGTCCGTGGGCCCAAGGCGCGCGCAACTGAAGGCTGTGCCTATGCCGGCTTCGATGCGGGTGGCGACGCCGCGCTGCGCGCGCAGGGCGTGGATGCGCCCAAGCTCCCGCAGCATGCCCGCCGCGTCGCGGCCCACGCTGGCGTGGCCGTAGCGGTCGCTCGCGGCCACCGGCAGCGTCACCAGGGCCACGCCGGCGTCGAAAGCGCGGGCCGCGCCCTCGGCGTCGTGCACCTGCACGCACACGCGCAGCGCCGGCAGCGTGGTGGCGAAGGCCACCACCTCGGCCGTGTCGGCCATGGCGGGCAGGCGCTGCGCGTCGGCGTAGGTGCCCACGTCCACATGGCGCACGCCGGCGGCGTAGGCCAGCAGTATCCAGTCGCACTTGAAGGCGGTCGGCACCGGCCGGGCAAGCAGTTGCAGCCCGTCGCGCAGGCCGACTTCGCGCAAGACGACGGGCGATGCAGCGGGCGCGGCTTGCATGGCGAATCCTTGGCCGCGGGCGCTCAGCCCACGCGCTCCAGTTGCGAGGCGAACAGCGCAGCGCGCCGGGCGTAGTCCGCCGCGCTGGCTTCGAGCTGCTTCACGTCCTCGTCGCTGAGCTGGCGCACGGCCTTGGCCGGCGCGCCCAGGATGAGGCTGCGGTCCGGGAACTCCTTGTGCTCCGTCACCACGGCGCCCGCGCCCACCAGGCAGTGTTTTCCTATCCTGGCGCCGTTGAGGACCACGGCCTGTATGCCAATGAGCGAGCCCTCGCCAATGGTGCAGCCGTGCACCATGGCCTGGTGGCCTATGGTGACGCGCTCGCCAATGGTGAGCGGATAGCCCGGGTCGGCATGCAGCACGGCACCTTCCTGCACGTTGGACAAGGCGCCTATGGCGATGGGCTCGTTGTCGCCGCGCGCCACGGCCTGGAACCAGATGCTGGCCTGCGGGCCGACGCGAACGTCGCCCACCAGCGTGGCGTCGGGGGCGACGAAGGCGCCGGCCGCGACGCCGGGGGCCTTGTCGCCCAAGCGGTACTGAGTCATGGCCGTTCCTTATTCCATGGTGACGTTGGCGCGCTTGACGATGCGCGCGTAACGTTCCTGCTCGGTGCGGAAGAACTGGGCCGAAGCCTCCGGCGTCATGGGGTTGAGGATGGTCACCTGCTTCTCCATGGCCTGCTTCACTTCCGGCGTGTTGGCCGCGGCGACGAAGGCGTTGTAGAAGCGCTTGACCAACTCCGGCGGCAGCCTGGCCGGCCCCACCAAGGCGAACCAGCCGGCCACGTCCACGCCGGGCAGGCCCTGCTCGGCCACGGTGGGCACGTCAGGCAGCGCGGCGACGCGCTCCTTGCCGGTCACGCCCAGGGGGCGCAGCGCGCCGCTCTTGATGTGGGGCGCGGCCGAGGGCACGGCAACCACGCCGAAGTCCACCTGCCCGCCCACGAGGTCCGTGACCATGGGGCCCACGCCCTTGTAGGGCACGTGCAGCGCCTTGGCGCCGGCCTCGTCCAGCACCATCGCCGCGGCCAGGTGCAGGATGGTCCCGTTGCCCGACGACGCGTAGCTGTAGGCGTCAGGCTTGGACTTGAGGAGGGCAACGAAGTCCTTGACGCTCTTGGCCGGCACGCGGTGGGCGTTGGCCACCAGCACGAAAGGCGTGGCGCCGCCCACGGTGATGGGCGTGATGTCGGCCAGCGAGTCATAGGGCATCTTCTTGTAGATGCTGGGATTGACCGCGTGGTTGTTGGACACCACGCCAAGGGTCAGCCCATCCGGCGCGGCCTTGATGATAGCCTGCGTGCCCGTGATGCCGCCGGCGCCGGGCAGGTTCTCGATCACCACCGGCTGGCCCAGCGCCTTGGAGAAGGCCGGGCCCATGGCGCGCATGATGGCGTCCACCCCCGAGCCCGTGCCCACGGGCAGGATCACCCGCAGCGGCTTGTCGTTCTGCGCCAGCGCGGGCAGCGCAGCGAGGGCGAATGCGACGGCCGCACCGGCCACCAGGGCGCGGCGCCCAATTGAAATCTGCATGCTTGTCTCCTGTTGATGTCGTCGTCGGCAGGCGTTGCGGCTTACTCGGCCGTCTCTTTCGCCAGGCGGGCCAGGACTTCTTCGGTGTGCTCGCCCACCTTGGGCAGCGCGTGGCGCACGCCCAGGCGGCGCTCGCCCATGAGCAGCGGCAGCAGCACGGCCTTGGTCGTGTCGCCGTCGTCGGTGGGCATGTCCACCAGGCCGCCGGATTCGATCAGGTGCGGGTCGTTGACCAGCTGGTCCGGCCGCACGATGGGGGCATAAGGCAGGCCGGCGGCCTCCAGCGCGGGCATCAGGTCGGCCACGTGGTGGTGCGCAAGCGTTTCGCCCAACTGCGCCAGCAGTTGCGCGCGCACCGCCACGCGCTGCGCGTTGGTGGCCAGCTCGGGATCGTTGGCCAGGTCCGGGCGGGCCAGGACGCGGCACAGCGTCTGGAACTGCTTGTCGCTCACGGCACCGATGAAGAGCTGCTCCTCGCCGGCCAGCGTGAAGACGTCGTACACGCTCCAGGCCGACACGCGCGAGGGCATGGGCGGCGGCGGCTCGTGGGTCATGAGGAACTGCTGCATGTGCTGCGAGGCCAGCAGCACGCAGTTCTCGAACAGCGCGCTTTGGATTTCCTGGCCCCGGCCCGTGCGGTGGCGCTCCTGCAACGCGGCCAGCACGCCGATGGCGCCGAACATGCCGCCCATGATGTCGTTGACCGAAGTGCCCGCGCGCAGCGGCCGGCCCTTGGGACCGGTCATGTAGGTCAGGCCGGCCATGTTCTGCACGACCTCGTCCAGCGCCAGCCGCTTTTCGTAGGGGCCGGGCAGGAAGCCCTTGTGCGAAACGTAGATGAGCTTGGGGTACCTGGCTGACAGCGAGGCGTAGTCCAGCCCCAGCTTGGCCATGAGGCCCGGTCGAAAATTCTCCAGCATCACGTCGCACTGGGCGATCAGCTCCAGCGCCGTCGCGTGGCCTTGCGGCGTGTTGATGTCGAGGACGACGCTCTTCTTGTTGCGGTTGAAGCTGCGGAAGAAGCCGATGCCCAGGCCGGGCAGCTTGCGCGTCTTGTCGCCGCCGGGCGGCTCGATCTTGATGACCTCGGCGCCCAGGTCGGCCAGGATCATGCCGCAGGTCGGACCCATCACCATGTGGGTGAACTCGATGACGCGCACGCCTTCAAGCGGCAGGCCGGTGGTGGCGGTGTTGGTGGTGCTCATGACAAGGGTTCCCGGAAAGCGTGGTTCAGGCCGCGGCGGCCGCGGCAGGTTCGAACGTCTTGGGCAGGCCGGCGCGCCACAGCGTGCCGTGCAGCGTCTCGCCCTCCAGCCAGCCGGCCACTTGCGCGCGCAGCGCCAGCAGCCTTTCGATGTCCAGGCCCGTGCCCATGCCCATGCTCTCCAGCATGAAGGCCAGGTCTTCGGTCGCGGCGTTGCCGCTGGCGCCCGGCGCATGCGGGCAGCCGCCTATGCCGGCCAGCGTGGCGTCGAAGCGGTTCACGCCCACCTCCAGCGCGGCGCACACGTTGGCCAGGGCCAGGCCGCGCGTGTCGTGGAAATGGCCGCACCAGAAGCGCTCGCCGGCGATGTCGCGCGCTCGGGCGAACAGCTCGCGCACGCGGCACGGGTCGGCATAGCCCACGGTGTCGGCGATGCTCACGCGGTCGCAGCCGGCGTCCAGCAGCGCCTGCATGCAGCGCAGCACGTCCGCGGGCCGGACCTCGCCTTGCAGCGTGCAGCCGAAGGCGGTGCCTATGCCGCCTTCGATCAGCGTCTTGCTGCCCGCCGCGTCGCGGGCGGCGCGTATGCGCGCCACCTCGGCCACCACGTCGTCCGGCGTCTTGCGCAGGTTGGCCAGGCTGTGCGCGTGGCTGGCCGACAGCGGCACCAGCAGCAGGTCGGCCTGGGCTTCGATCGCCTTTTCCGCGCCCTTGAGGTTGGGCACCAGCACCGAGGTGAACAGGCCCGGCAGCGCCTTGGCATAAGCCACCAGCTCGGCCGTGTCCGCGAGCTGCGGCAGCGACCTGGCCGGGACGAAGGAGCCGACCTCGATCTCGGTCTGCCCGGCGGCGTGGGCCTCGCGAATCCACTGCAGCTTGCGCGAGGTGGGCACGATGGTCTGAATGCTTTGCAGGCCGTCGCGCAGGCCGACTTCGCGGATCACGACGTTCGAGGGAATAGCGGACATGCGTCTTGTCTCCAGCACCGCCCTGGACAGCGGGCGTTGGACAAGACTGTGAGAGATTCCATGATCTTCCACAAATGGTATTTTGGAAGCTCAGAACTTCCATTTTGGAATCTCTAAACGAGTTGGAGGGTGACAGACGTGAAAGACCTGGACATCAAGTCGCTGCGCCTGCTGGTGGCCGTGTGCGAGCACCAGAACATCAAGCGCGCCGCGGAGCAGTCGCACATCGAGCCTTCGGCCATCAGCAAGCGCATCGCGCAGCTGGAAGAGGCCTTGGGCACGCCGCTGCTCATGCGGGGCCGGCGCGGCGTGCTGCCCACGCCCGCGGGAGAGGCACTGCTTCAGCATGCGCGCACGCTGCTGTTCACGCTGGAGCGCATGGAGCAGGACGTGGCCGCGCTCAGCGGCGGCATCAAGGGCCAGGTGCGGCTGGCGGCTTCGGCCTCGGCCATCGCCGAGACGCTGCTGGACGACGTGGCGGCCTTCATGCGCGAGGCCGAACATCGCGACATCCGCGTGGACATCGAGGAGCAGCTCTCGCGCGACATCGTGCGCGGCCTGCGCGAGGGCACGGCCAGCGTGGGCGTGTGCTGGGACAACGTGGATGTGTCGGGCCTGCAGCACCGCCCCTACCACAGCGACCAGCTCGCACTGGCCGTGCACCCGCAGCACCCGCTGGCTCGCGAGGAGCGCCTGCGCTTTGACCAGACGCTGGGCCACGAGCACGTGGGCCTGCCGCCCTCGGCCGCCGTGCACGCCCTGCTCCAACGCGCCGCGGGGCAATCCGGCGGTGCCGTCGCGTATCGGGCCATCGTCTCCAACTTCGACGCCGCGCTGCGCGTGGTGGCCGCGGGGCTGGCCATCAGCGTCGTCCCCGCGCAAGTGGGCCAGCGCTACGCCGCCATGCTGGGCATACGCGTGCTGCCGCTGGCCGACGACTGGGCCCACCGCCGCTTCATCGTGTGCTTCCGCGACTTCGACACGCTGCAGCCCGCGGCCCGCCGCATGGTGGAGTACCTGCACGCGCGCGCCCAGGAGCCACAGGCCGCACCAGCCTGAACCAGCCCGCCGCACTTTGGAATTCCGCGCATAAGCACGGACGGAATGCGTCGTTGTTGGCGCCCAAGTGCGACTTCTAGACTGCCTTCATTCGAACAATGAAGCAGTCGGAAGATGTCCAACGACAACAGGAATGCCGGCGCCGCCCTGCTGGCCGACCCGGCAGAGGTTGACCGCACAACCGAAGCGCTGGCCCACGCGCTGGACGAAACCGCCATCGCCCGCGACCAGCGCGGCGGCCACGCCCACGAAGAGCGCAAGCTCCTGCGCGACAGCGGGCTGCTCAAGCTGACCATCCCGCGCGAGCACGGCGGCCTGGGCCACCCGTATGCGCTGTTCTTCAAGGGCCTGCGCCGGCTGGCGCAGGTGGACAGCGCGCTGGCCCACGTCTACGCCTTCCACCACCTGCAGGTCGCCACCGTGCTGCTGTACGGAATGCCTGAGCAGCACGCCCAGTTCCTGCGGCCCACGGTGGACAAGCGCCTGTTC
Organism: Azohydromonas lata; assembly: GCF_034427735.1. NCBI lineage: Bacteria > Pseudomonadati > Pseudomonadota > Betaproteobacteria > Burkholderiales > Sphaerotilaceae > Azohydromonas > Azohydromonas lata. The sequence goes on along the minus strand of NZ_JAXOJX010000034.1, from coordinate 12,019 downwards.
TGGGGCAACGCGCTCAACCCCAATGACAAGCGCACGCTGGCGACTCCAGCAGGCGACGGCGGCTGGCGCATCCAGGGCCCCAAGAGCTACTGCTCCGGCTCCGTGGGCTCGGACATGCTCACCTTCTCGGCCTGGCACGAGCCCTCGCAGGCCCTGCTGATCGCTGCGCTGCCCAGCCGCAGTGCAGGCGTGACCATACGCAGCGACTGGGACGCCTTCGGCCAGAAGCAGACCGACAGCGGCACGGTGGAGTTCAACGCCGTGCACGTGGGCGACCACGAGGTGCTGGTGCGGCCGGGCACCGTGCTGTCGCCGCGCGCCACGCTGCGCGCCCAGATCGCGCAGCTCATCCTCGTGAACCTCTACGCCGGCATCGCCCAGGGCGCGCTGGCGCAGGGGCTGCGCTACACGCGGGAGTCGTCACGGCCCTTCTTCGCCTCCGGCGTGTTCCGCGCCGTGGACGACCCCTACGTGCAGCAGCGCTATGGCGAGCTGTCTGTGCGGGTGCGGCCGGCCGAAGTGCTGGCCGACATCGCGGCGCAAGGCCTCGACCAGGCCCTGGCCCGCGGCGACGCGCTCACCGCGGCCGAGCGGGGCGACGTGGCCATCGCCGTGGCCCAGGCCAAGGCCGTGGCGCACCACGCGGCCATCGAGGTCAGCTCCCAGATTTTCGAGCTCACCGGTGCGGGCTCCACCACCGCGCGGCTTGGGCTGGATCGTTTCTGGCGCAACGCCCGCGTGCACACCCTGCACGACCCGCTGGACTACAAGCTGCGCGACTTGGGCCGCCACGCGCTGTTGGGCGAGCACCCGGCGCCGACCTCTTATTCCTGACTCCTCCACACACCCACAAAACGCCATCTCCATGAGCCTCGACATCTTCTGGTTCCTGCCCACCTCCGGCGACACACGCTACCTGGGCAAGTCCGACTTCGGCCGCCCCGCCAGCAGCGAGTACATGCGCCAGATCGCCGTGACGGCGGAGCACCTGGGCTACGACGGGCTGCTCATCCCCACGGGCGCGTCCTGCCTGGACCCGTGGGTGGTCGCCTCCAGCCTGGTGCCGGTGACGCAGCGCATCAAGCTGCTGGTGGCGCTGCGCACCTCCATCAGCGGGCCCACGGCCTCGGCACGCCAGGCAGCCTCGCTGGACCAGGCGCTGCACGGCCGGCTGCTGCTCAACGTGGTGCCCGGCGGCGACGCGGCCGAGCTGGCCGCCGAGGGCGTGCACCTCAGGCACGACGAACGCTACGAGGTGGCCGACGAGTTCCTCACCGTCTGGAAGCGGCTGCTGCAGGGCGAGACCGTGGATTTCGAGGGCAAGCATTTCAACATTCAGGGCGCCAGGAACTTCTTCGAGCCGGAAAGCGCGCCGTACCCGCCGCTGTACTTCGGCGGCTCCTCGCCCGCGGCGCACGAGCTGGCGGCCAAGCACGTCGATGCCTACCTGACCTGGGGCGAACCGCCCGCGGCCGTGGCCGAAAAGATTGCCGACGTGCGTGCGCGTGCCACCAGGCAGGGCCGAACGGTGCGTTTCGGCGTGCGGCTGCACGTCATCGTCCGCGAGACCAACGCCGAGGCCTGGGCCGCGGCCGACAGCCTCATCAGCCGCCTCACGGACGAAGACATCCAGGCCGCGCAGGCCAACTTCGCGAAGATGGATTCCGTGGGCCAGCAGCGCATCACCGCGCTGCACGGCGGGCGCCGCGACAAGCTGGAGATCAGCCCCAACCTGTGGGCCGGCGTGGGCCTGGTGCGCGGCGGCGCCGGCACGGCACTGGTCGGCGACCCCGAAACCGTCGCCGCCCGCCTCAAGGAATATGCCGACCTGGGCGTGGACAGCTTCGTGCTCTCCGGCTATCCGCACCTGGAAGAAGCCATCCGCTTTGCCGAGCTGGTGTTCCCGCTGCTGCCGGGCAAGCAGCCCGTGACGCTGCGCGACAAGGTGCTCACCGGCGGCGCCTTCGACGTGCGCGCCGCCGGCAAGGGCGGCCAGGCCACCGTGGCGGACGTGCAGCGCAAGGCGGCCTGAGCAGCATGAGCGTCCCCGTCATCGACATGCGCTGCAGGCCGGCCTACCTGCACGACTTCTTCGGCGCCACGCCAGGCAATGCGGCCAACGGCGTCGCGCGCTGGCTCAACCAGCGCGTGGGCACGCGCGGCGACCCGGAGCACTACGCGCGTTCGCGCACGCACGAGGGTTTCATTGCCGAGATCACCGACGCGGGCCTGGCGCAGGCCGTGGTCGTCGGGCGGCACACGCCCTCGCAGCACCTGACCAACGACCGCATCCACGAGATCGTGCGCACCGATGCGCGCCTGGTGGGCATAGGTGCCGTGGAGCCCGCGCTGCTTGGGCCGGCAGCCACGGCCAACGAGATCAACCGTGCCGTGAATGGGCTTGGGCTGGCGGGCGTGGACATCGAGCCCGGCTTCGGCGAGCCGGCGCGGCATGCGGACGACCCGCTGTACTTCCCCGTCTACGAGCAGCTCTCGGCGCTGGGCGTGCCGGTGTTTCTCATGTCGGGGCCGACCACGCCGGACCACCGCTTCAACGACCCGGCGCCGCTGGCGCGCGTGGCGGCGGCTTTCCCCCGGCTGCGCATCGTGGCCTTCCACGGCTACTGGCCCAACGTGCAGCAGCTCGTGGGCGTGGCCTTCCGGCACGAGAACGTGTTCCTGGTGCCGGACATGTACCTCTTCCTGCCCGGCAGCGAGGTGATCGTCCAGGCCGCCAACACTTGCCTGGGCGACCAGGTGCTGTTCGGCTCCTCCTACCCCTTCCGGCCCATACGCCAGAGCATCGAGGACGCGCAGCAACTGGGCTTCAAGGACGCCGTGCTGCAGCGCTTCTTCCACGACAACGCGCGCCGCGTGCTCACGCGCGGCACGGCGGCCTGAGCGGGCCCCGGCCTTCACCGCGGGCCGCAGACCACGCGCGTGGAAAGCCAATCCCCGGTGCCGGTCAGCGCCACGTGCGCGCTCCGTGCCGGCCATCAAGGCGCCGCGATGTCCACGCCCTGCGGCCACAGCAGCAGCACGTGGGCCGTCTGTCCGGCCGACACGTGCACCTCGCGCTGCAAGGTGTGGCCGCGCAAGGTGGCGTCCACCTTGTAGTCACCCGGCGCCAGCCGCGCCAGCAGGAAGGGGCCGCTGGCGGTGGACTCCAGCACGCTGCGGTTGCGCGCATCGCGGACGTGCACGGCAACGTTGGCGGCGAACTCCGCATGGGGGCCGTCCTTCACCGCAAACTCCAGCGCCAGCGGCCAGCGCCGCGCCTCCAGCTCCATGGCGCGCGCCTCGTCGTGGCCCACGCCGCCGGTGAGCACCTCCACCCCGCCCACGCGCTGTGCGGCCGGCAGCTCGCCGGCGGCCTGTGCCGCGGTGAGGCCGGCCACGCCACCGGACAGCGCCACGAAGGAAGCCGCGGCGATCCACTTCGCCCATCTCGTCCGTGCCGTCCGTGCGGACCGTGCCGTCCTTGCTATCCCTGTCGTCCGTTCCATGAACGTGCTCCTGTGATGCGGTGAGCACAGGATCGGCGCCCCGGATTGCATGGCGGCTGCATCCGGCGCAAAACAAGTTTCAAGTGCAACGTCCGATGCAACCGCCCAAGGCCACCGGCAAGGCGCTCAGCCCACCTTCTGCCGCTGGTTCATCCCCAGCGGCGGCGGCCGGCGCAAGGCGCGGTCCACCGCGCGCGCCAGCTCCGCGCGCTCCAGCGGCTTGTGCACGACCTGCAGCGCACCGGCGGCTTCGGCGCGGGCCTCGAAGTCCGGCCCGCCGAAGCCCGTGGCGATGAGCACCGGCAGTTCCGGGCGCAACTGCAGCAGCCGCTGCGCCAGCTCCACGCCGGTGAGCCGCGGCATGGCCTGGTCGCTCACCAGCAGGTCGAACTCGCCCGGCCGGGCCGTGAACACGCGCAGCGCTTCCTGCGCATCGCTGAAGCCGCGCGGCTCATAGCCCAGCTCGGCCAACTGCTCCTCCAGCAGCTCCACCAGCGCCGGCTCGTCGTCCACCACCAGCACCACCTGTCCCTGGCCGCGCGGCACGTGGCTGTCGTCGCCGGCCTCCATCGCCACGGCCTGCGGTGCCAGCGGCAGGTACAGCTCGAAGCACGCGCCCTGCCCAGGGCGCGTGTGCACGTCGATAGCGCCGCCCATGTCGCTGACCACGCCATGCACCACCGCCAGCCCAAGCCCCGTGCCGCGCTGCGGGCCCTTGGTGGTGAAGAAGGGCTCGAACAGGTGAGGCAGCGCTTCGGCCGCGATGCCGGTGCCCGTGTCCGCCACCGACAGGCGCAGCCACGGGCCCGGCGCCAGCAGCCCCTGCCACAGCGCGCGCGGCTCGCTCACCGTTTTCTGCGCCAGCGTGATGCACAGCTCCCCGCCGCCGGGCATGGCCTGCAGCGCGTTGTTGCAGAGGTTCATGGTCGCCTCGAACAGCGCCGTGGAGTCGCCCAGCGCCACGGCGTCCGGCGCGCCCAGCTCGCGCCGCACCTGTACCTGCGCCGGCACGGAGGCGCCCAACAGGTCCAGCACCTCCTCGATGACCGGCTGCACGCGGAAGGGCTGGCGCACCCGCGCGCCGCTGCGGGTGAAGGACAGCACCCGCTCCACCAGCGACTTGCCGCGCCGCCCGGCCTGCAGCACGTGGTCCAGGTGGCGCGCGATGGGCGAGCCCTCGGCCACCGCCTCGCGCGCGCGCTCGCTCCAGCCCAGCACCGCGGCCAGGATGTTGTTGAAGTCGTGCGCCACGCCGCCGGCCAGCGTGCCCAGCGCCTCCAGGCGGCGCGCGCGCTGCAGCTGGTCGTCCAGGCGGCGTGCCTGCTGGTCGGCGGCCACCTCGGCGCTCACGTCGTAGGCCGTGCCGACGAACAGGCTCAGTGCCCCGTCCCCATCGCGCAGCGACCGGCCACGCCAGCGCACGTGGCGCCAGGCGCCTGCGCCGGCGTCCACGCGCAGCGTGAAGCTGAACTCGGCCGAGCGCCCGTCCAGGTGCGCCTGCATGGCCTGGCGCAGCGGCGCCACGTCGTCGGGGTGTATGCCGTGCAGGGCGGCGAGCGCTTCGCCCCGCGGCGCGGGCTCGTCCGGCGCCAGCCCCATGAGCTCCTTCATGCGCGGCGACATGTAGGTCTCGCCCGTGGCCAGGTCCCACTCCCAGGCGCCTTCGCGCGCGGCCTGGAAGGCGTAGAGGGCACGCTCGCGCTCCGCGGCCAGCACCGCCTCGTTGGCGCGGCGCCACTGCTGCTCGCGCGCGTTGCGCAGGCTCAGGCCCAGCGTCACCAGCAGCGCCGAGGCCACGAAGGCCGCCACCAGCCGCGCGTGCTCGCGCCAGCCCGCCAGCACGGCCGAGGCGTCGCGCGTGACCACCAGCAGCAGCGGGGCGCGCTGCAGCAGCCGCGGCGCCACCAGCCGCCGCCGCTCGCCCTCCTCCACGATGCGCGCGGCCTCCGGATCCGGCTGCTCCCACAGCGCCCGCGACAGCGCCGGCGGCAGCAGCTTGGCGCTGTTCTCGCCCGGCCCGTCGGAGAGCACGCCGCCGTCGCGCCGGTAGATGCCCAGCCCCGTGTCGCGCGTGGGCGCGCCGCGGGCGAAGCCGGCATCGAGAAACTCCGGGTCGGCCAGCAGCACCACCAGGCCGACGAAATGCCCGTCCTCCGACAGCCAGGGCCGCGACAGCGGGATGACCGGGTCGTCCAGCCCCGGGACGTACTGCGGCAGCCCAACGTACAGCCCCGCGCCGCCGGCCTTGCGCGCGTGGCGGAAGTAGGTGGCCGCGGCGTGGCTGGCCACGGCCAGCACGGGGCGGTTGGAGGCGGCCACCTCCAGCCCCTGCGCGTCCAGCACCAGCAGCTTGCGGAACGGCAGCGCCGAGGCGCGCGTGCGCAGCGTCTCCTGCGCGTGCGGGCTGCCGGGGACGATGGCGCCGCCGGCGAGCTCGTCCACCGTGGCGCGCAGCGTGGTGTCGGCCACGGCCAGCGTGCCGTCGGCCTGCGCGGCCAGCGCCGAGGACAGCGCGTCCAGCATGCGCAGTTCGCTCTCCAGGCTTTGCTGGCGCAGCGTCAGCAGGCTGAAGGCCACCCAGGCCGCGATCAGCAGCGATATCGCCAGCGCCAGCAGCATGCCGCGCTGGCGCGCCACGTCGCGCCAGCGCGGCGGCGGCACGGCCGCGCGGCGGGCGTAAAGTCCCGTTTTGTGACCGCTCGGTGCCGTCATGGCCCGTCCATGCCGCAGCGTCGGCGGTCGCGCACGATCAAAAACACATCCATGGCCATGCCAGCCTTTCCTGCCGGAGGACTGCGGTGCAAACGGTGCAAGAGCCTGTCCCCACGGGCCCGGTGAATCCGCCCCACATTCTGGTCGTCGACGACGACCCCGCCCTGCGCGAGCTGCTCGCGGGCTATTTGGGCGACAACGAGTGCCGCGTGACGGCCGTGGCCGACGGCCGCGCGCTGTTCGAGGCCTTCGACCGCGAGGCCATCGACCTGGTGGTGCTGGACCTGCGCCTGCCCGGCGAGGACGGGCTGATGCTGGCGCGGCGCCTGCGCGAGCGCGCGCCGGTGCCCATCGTCCTGCTCACCGGCAAGGCCGAGGAGGCCGACCGCGTCATGGGGCTGGAGTTGGGCGCGGACGATTACGTCACGAAACCCTTCAGCCCGCGCGAGCTGCTGGCGCGCATACGCGCCGTGCTGCGCCGCTACCGGCTGCCGGCGCAGGTGGCGGCGGTGCGCGATGAGCAGCGCCGCGCCTTTCGCTTCGCCGGGTGGGAGTTGAACTTGCGCACGCGGCGCCTGAGCGCGCCGGACGGGCGCCGCATCGAGCTCAGCAACCAGGAGTTCAACCTGCTGGCCGCGCTGTGCGCCGCGCCGCAGCGCGTGCTCAGCCGCGACCAGTTGCTCGACCTCTCGCGCCTGCACGGCGCGGAGGTCTACGACCGCACCATAGACGTCCAGATCCTGCGGCTGCGCCGCAAGCTGGAGGCCAACCCCTCGCAGCCGGCGCTCATCCTGACCGAGCGCGGCGCGGGCTACCTCTTCGCCGCGCCGGTGGAAACGCTGTACTGAAGCGCGGGGGCGGCGCGGGCGGGACTTCAGTCCCACCCGGGCACGGTGTCCTGCCAGGCCCGCTCTTCGGCCTTGGAGTCCTTGCGCTGCCCCTGCTCCGAGCGCAGTTGCGTGCGCGCCTCGGCCAGATCGGCGAGGTCGGGCCTGCGCCCGCGCACCGGCGGCGGCGCAGGCTGCACCAGGCGCATGAGCAGCCAGGCCAGCGCCGTGCCGCTGGCCAGCGCCACCCACAGCTTCCAGGGCTGGCCGGCATGGTCCGGCGAGGGCAGCGCCACCGAGAAGGGCGAAGCCAGCGCCGTGGAGTCGAGGGCCTGGTGCAGGGCCTGCACGGCCTGCGCGTCGGCAAAGGGCAGCCCGGGCGCCAGGCGCTCGGCGGCGGCCAGCTCCTCGCGGGCCGGGTCGCGCTCGCCCTGCCGCGCCCGCAACTCGGCCGCGACGAAGTGCACGCGGGCGTCGGCCGGGTGCAGGTGCAACTGCTCCCCCACCACCTCCTGCGCCTGCTCCACGCGGCCGGCACGCAGGTCGCTTTCAGCCCGCTCCAGATCCGCGGGCATGTTGGCCAGCGCCGCCAGCGCGGCGCAGGCCAGGGCCGCGGCCACGGCTCGCTTGCCGCTTGCACTCATGCCACTTGTGCTGTCCATCGTGAAATCCTCCCTGAGTGGGAATTACTGGATGCGCAACGCCGCGTCGTGAGCAGGGAGCGCTTGGTCCAGGGAAGCGGCATCCGGCTCCAGCGGCGGCGTGGCCTGGGGATGGTCGGTGAGCAGCTGGTCGAGCTGCAGCAGCACGCCGGGGTCGATCTGGAAGGCAAAGCTCGCCAGCTCCTGCACCTGCTCGGCGCTGAAGGGCTGCGCGTCGTCCAGCGACACGTTCAGCGAGACCCCCGGCCCGCGTTGCAGGAAGCCGCCGAACGCGCCGGAGGCCACACCCGCCAGCGCCAGCGGCCCGCAGGGCTGCAGCAGGCAGGACAGGAGTTGGGCGCGCAGCGCTAGGTCGGCCTGGTCGTAGGCCTGGGCCACCAGTGACGGCAGCGCCTGCGCGGCTTCCGCGGGGGTCCAGGCAGGGCACAGGGCTGCGCCGGGCTGAAACAGCAGCTCGCGTGCATCAGGGCGTGATTGCATGGGGCTTCTCCTTTCAAGGCTCGGAGACTGGAGCTTGAAGGGCGGCCCGCCAGGGGCGATGACGCGGGCGGCGCGGCAAATTACATCTGCAATGCAGGCGTCAGAACCCCGCCTCGCGCCAGAACACCGCCACGGCCGAGCGCAGGTAGCGCCAGCCGGGCGAGGCCCAGTCGCCGTGGATCACGACCTTGCCGCGCCAGGACTGCGCGGCCAGCGCGCCCGCCTCGCCGGCGAGCTTGAAGGTCACGCGGTAGATGCCGTGCTCGGGATAGAGCTGGCCATGCTTTTCGCGCACCAGCACCGAACCGCCCAAGGTGGCGGCCAGCTCCGGCTCCGGCAGGGTGCGCGCGGCATCAGCCTCCACGCGCTCCACCTGCAGCGGGACGAAGGGCCCTTCCAGCCCGTCCGCGTAAAAGCGCGCCTGGTGGCCGGGGGCAATGCGCGCCACGTCCTCGCCGTCCAGGTAGGCCACCACGGTCTGCCCCTTGTCCGACACCAGCCGCGCCAGCGGCTCGCGCTGCATCAGCCAGTCGCCCGGGCGCAGCTCCGGGTCCAGGTCGCGCAGCACGCCGTCGAACGGCGCCACCGGCGCATAGCGCGCGGCGTCGGCCTCTATGGATTGCCACTCGGCCTCGGCCGTGGCCAGTTGCTCCTGCAGCACCTGCCACTGCACGCGCTGCTCGGCGTCGAAGGTGCCGGCCGTCACCTGCCAGCGCAGCTTCTCCAGCTTGGCCAGCGTGGCCTTGCGCCGGCCGTCCAAGTCTTCGGAGTCCAGCCGCATCAGCACCGTGCCGGCGGCCACGCGCGTGCCCTCGGCCACCGGCAGCTCGGCCACCTGGGCATGCGCGGGCGCATAAAGAATCGTCTGCTCCAGCGGCCGCAGCAGCGCCGCGGCCGAGATGCGCGTGGGCAGCGGCACGGCCAGCAAGCCCAGCAGCACCCCGGCCAGGCCCATCGAGAACCAGGCGCGGCGGCTGCGGCGCAGTTGCGGCCAGCGCTCGCGCCAGGCCTTGAATTCGCTGAAGAAGGGCATGAGAACGAACCAGCCGATTTCGACGATGAACAGCAGGATGCCCACCGCCTTGATGAAGAAGGCATAGACCAGCGCCGCGATGCCCAGGAACACCGTCAGGCGGTAGATCCAGGTCGCGTAGGCGAAGGCGATCAGCCCAACGTGGCGCCGCCGCGTGAAGTGCTCGGGAAGGGGCTCGCCCAGCTTGAACAGCCGCTCGCGCAGGTCCCAGCGCGCCAGCGCGAAGGCGCGCTGGTGCAGGTTGGGCATCTCCAGCCAGTCGGCCAGCAGGAAGTAGCCGTCAAAGCGCATGAAGGGGCTGGCGTTGATGGCCAGCGTGCTCACCCAGGTGGTGGTGGCCAGCAGGAAGGCCATGTCCCGCGCCGTGCCCTCAGGCAGCAGGCCCCAGGCCAGCGTCGCCCACACGGCAATGGCCAGCTCCGTGAGCACGCCCGCCCCGGCCACCTGCAGCCGCTGGCTGCGCCGCGTGAGCCGCCAGACCTCGTTGGTGTCGGTGTAGGCCACGGGCCACATCACCAGGAAGGCCACGCCCATGGTGGGCACGCGGCATCCCAGCCGCTTGGCCGTGACGGCATGCCCAAGCTCGTGCAGCACCTTCACCACCGTCAGCGTCACGCCATAGGCAACCATGCCCTGCCAGCCGAGCTTGTCCACCAGCGTCGAGGCGAAGCGCTCGCCCTCCCGGTACACCTCCATCAGGCCCAGCGCCAGCGCCGCCAGCGTCAGCCACAGGAAGCGCGCCGAGCAGAAGAAGCCCAGGTGCGGCGCCAGCCGCGAGAGCCAGCGGTCCGGCCGCACCAGCGGGATGCGGAAGAACAGGTAGCCGTGCAGCAGCTTGTGCCCCAGCGAGCCCTGGCGCGCCTGCAGCCGGCGGGCCAGCTCCGGCGCCGAGCCCGGCTTCACCTGCAGCAACTGGTTGTCGTGCAGGAAGCGGTACACCGCCTCCAGGTCCGGCGGCTCCAGCGCCAGCGTCGTCTCGCCGCGCACGGCGGCCACGATGGCGCCCGCATCCCCCAGGTGCCAGCGGCTGAGCACCTGGAAGGTGGCCCAGTCGAGCTGGAAGAACAGGTTGCGCACCGGGTCGTGCAGCGTGTGGCTGGGCTGGCCATCGGCCAGCGTGGGCCCGGGCAGCAGGTTCAGCTCTTCGCGCAGCGCAGGCAGCATCACATCCCCACGGCCTGCCGGATGGTGGCCAGCGGACGGCGCAGCATCCAGTAGGCCAGCGGCGCCCACTGGCCGCTGATCTTGGCCGTGCCCTTGAGGCCCACGCGCTGGCCGCTCGTGCCCTCCAGCGTCGCACGCAGCCGGTAGGCGAAGCTGCCGTCAGGCCTGGCCACGGCCTCGTGCGAGACGTAGCGCACCTTGGCCGACAGCGAGGACAGCGGGCTGGCCGCCAGGTACAGGCTCACCGGCGCGTCGGCGGGCAGCGGGATGGCGTCGCCCAGGGGCACCCAGGCCTCCACCTCCATGTCGCCGGGCGCGGCGATGCGCAGGATGCGCTCGCCCGTCTGCACCGGCTTGCCTATCCACTCGGAGGGATCGTCGAACAGCGCGATGCCGTCCTGCGGCGCCGGCACGCGCGAGCGCTGCAATTGGCTGGCCAGGTACTCGGCCTCGGCGCGCTTTTCCTCGATCTTGCCCTGCAGCAGCGCCAGTTGCGCCTTGGACTTGCTGTCCGACACCGCCTGCTGTGCGTACTGGCGGTACTCGGCCTCGGCCGTGGCCAGCGATTGCGCGGCCACCTCGGCGCGGGCCTGCAGCGCCGCCTCGTCAAAGCCGAACAGCGGCTGGCCGGCCTTGACCTGCTCGTTGGGCTGTACGTGGAACTGGCCGACCACGCCGTCTATGGGCGCGCGCACCACCGCCGGGTGCGCCGGCACCAGCTCGCCCGGCGCCAGCACCGACACCCGCACCGGGCAGGCCAGGACAGCCAACACCGCCGCGGCCAGCACCGTGCGGCGCTGGCGCCACCAGGGCAGCTGCGGCCGCCGGGCCAGCGCCGCGGCCGTGCGCCGGCGCATCACGCCCAGCTTCCACGGCGACGGGCTGTGCAGCGCCAGCCAGGCGTGGCGCCAGGTGTCCACCCACTCCTCCAGCACGGCCCGGCCTTCGCGCGTCCAGGGCAGGTCCGCGGCCAGCAGCAGGCCGCCGCCGGCACCGGCTGCGCCTTGGCCCGGATCCGCCGCGGGGCCGGCAAAGGGCAGCCACAAGCCGTAGGCAGGCAGCCAGTCGGCCCATTCCACGGCTTCGTCCCCGGGGAGCGAGTTGGCATCCACAGTGGTGGCCGCGTCGCGCGGCAGGCCGCGGCACACCCGCTCCAGCCACTGCACGTAAGGCGCGTTGGCCTCGGGCTGCACCACGCCGGAGAGGCATTTCACGCCCTCGTCGGCCAGCCACAGCGCGCCCTGGCGGTAGGGCTGCAGCGCGATGCTGTCGTTGACAAGCAGGAAGGCCAGCTCCTCGGCACTTTGCGCGGCGCGGGCCCGGCGCGCCAGCTCCAGCAGCAACAGCAGCGGGTCGGCCGCCGGCCTCAGGTCTGCCTGGTTCATGTCTTGGGTTACTCCACTGTCCACCCCGGACAATCCGGGGGAATACCGAGATGCTGAAGAGATTTGGGCGCCCTTGGCCGAGCCGGCGCCGCGCATCCGCGCATTAGTTCCGGCAGCCCGCGATGGCGAGCGGGCACCGGGGCCGGGCGCCGCGGTCCGGGCCCGCGGACGCTGCGGCGGGCCCGGACCGGCCCGCGTCAACGTCCGCCGTGCATCAGCCCTTCACCAGGTCCGCCGCCGGGCGCTTGGT
>NZ_JAXOJX010000033.1:0-81683 GCF_034427735.1 Azohydromonas lata | reverse complement strand
CAGGGCGCGGGCAACGACTTCGTGGTGATCGACGCCACGCAGCAGCCGCTGGCGCTGACCCCCGAGCACTTCCGCCGCCTGGGCGACCGGCGCTTCGGCGTCGGCGCCGACCAGATCCTGGTGGTGGAAAAGAGCGCCACGCCCGGCGTGGACTTCCGCTACCGCATCTTCAACGGCGGCAGCGGCGAGGAGGTCGAGCAGTGCGGCAACGGCGCGCGCTGCTTCGTCCGCTACGTCCACGACAAGCAGCTCACCCACGAGCGCAGCGTGCGCGTGGAAACCATGGCCACGCTGCTGGAGCTGCGGCTGCAGGACGACGGCCGCGTCACCGTGGACATGAACACGCCCGTGTTCGAGCACGCGCGCATCCCCTTCGACCCCGCCGGCCTCACGCCGCGCGAGGAGGGCGGCTTCCAGCTCTGGCCGCTGTCGCTGGGCGACGGGGACGAGGTGGAAGTGGCCGTCGTTTCCATGGGCAACCCGCACGCGGTGCGCCGCGTCAACGACGTGCGGCATGCGCCGGTGGAGATCGAGGGGCCGCAGATCCAGGGCCTGGAGCGCTTCCCGCGCCAGGTCAACGTGGGCTTCATGGAAGTGGTCAGCCGCAGCCACATCCGGCTGCGCGTGTACGAGCGCGGCGCGGGCGAGACCCTGGCCTGCGGCACGGGCGCCTGCGCGGCGGTGGTGGCCGGCATCCGCCTGGGCTGGCTGGACAGCCGCGTGGACGTGGACGCCCCGGGCGGGCGGCTGACCATCGAATGGGCCGGCGGCGACGCCCACGTGCTCATGACCGGCCCGGCCGAAACCGTGTTCGAGGGAGAAATGGAACTGTGAGCAACGACACCCGGCCGCCCGCCCAAGGCATCACCGAGGAAGACATCGCCCGCTACCTGGCTGCCACGCCGGGCTTCTTCGAGCGCCACGCCGAGCTGCTGGGTGACGTGCGCCTGGCCAGCCCGCACGGCTCGCGCGCCGTGTCGCTGCAGGAGCGCCAGGCCGCGCTGCTGCGCGAGCGCATCAAGGGACTGGAGCACAGGATCATGGACATGATCCGCCACGGCCAGGAGAACACCGCCATCGCCGACCGGCTGCACCGCTGGACCCGCACCGTGATGCTGCAGCGCGACCTCCACGCCCTGCCCGCCACGCTGGTGGAGGAGATGCAGCAGCGCTTTCTCGTCCCGCAGGCCGCGCTGCGGCTGTGGGGCGTGGACGCGCCGTTCGCCAACGAGCCTTTCGTGCTGCAACTGCCCGGCACGGCGCGCGAGTTCGCCGACAGCCTGGCGCTGCCCTATTGCGGCCTGAACACCGGCGAGGTGGAGGCCGCGCAGTGGCTGTTCGACGGCACGGCGGCGCTGTCCGTCGCGGCCATCCCGCTGCGCCACGAGGCCGCGGGCGGCACCTTCGGCCTGCTCATGCTGGGCTCGCCCGACGCCACGCGCTTTGCGAGCGACATGGGCGTGGATTTCCTGGTGCGCATAGGCGACATCGCCTCGGCCGCACTGGCCCAACTGCTGCCGCGCTGAGCATGGCCCGCGCCGCCAAGGCCGCCACTGCAGTGGCCGTGCCTGAACCCACCAGCCCGCCGGTGCTGCCGGACGACCTGCAGCAGTGGCTGCTGCACCTGAAGACCGAGCGCCGCCTGGCGCCGCGCAGCCTGGAGCTCTACACCGACGCGCTGCACCGCCTGGTGGCGCTGGCTGGGCAGGATGGCGTGCCCTTGCGCACCGCGCAGCCGCACCACGTGCGCGGCTGGATGGCCGCGCTGCACGGCGGCGGGCTGGCGCCGCGCAGCATCGCCCTGATCCTCTCGGCCTGGCGGGGCCTGTACCGCTGGTGGGGCCAGAACGGCGAAGTCGCTCTCAACCCGGTGGCCGGGCTGCGCGCGCCCAAGGCGCCCAAGCCGCTGCCCAAGGCGCTGTCGGTGGAGCATGCCGTGGCGCTGGCCGAGCACGAGAGCGACGGCGCCGACCCGGCGCTGGCCGCGCGAGACCACTGCATCGTCGAACTGCTCTACGGCTGCGGGCTGCGCGTGGGCGAGCTCATCGGCCTGGACATCGGTGCGGGCGAGGGCGCCCTGGGCTGGGTGGACGTGGCCGACGCCACCGTGCACGTGATGGGCAAGGGTTCCAAGCGCCGCAGCGGCCCGGTGGGCACGGCGGCGCTGGAGGCGCTCCAGCGCTGGCTGGTGCAGCGCGCGCTGCTGGCCGCGCCCGGCGAGCGCGCGCTCTTCGTGAGCCGGCGCGGCACGCGGCTGACCGACTCCCAGGTGCGCTCGCGCCTGCGCCGCCAGGCGCTGCAGGCCGGGCTGCCGACCTCCGTGCACCCGCACATGCTGCGCCACAGCTACGCCTCGCACCTGCTGCAGTCCAGCGGCGACCTGCGCGCCGTGCAGGAGCTGCTGGGCCACGCCAGCATCACCACCACCCAGATCTACACGCGGCTGGACTTCCAGCACCTGGCCAAGGTGTACGACCAGGCGCACCCGCGGGCGAAGAAGAAGGAAGGCTGAGGCGCGCGCAGCGGACGTGTGCGCTCGCGCGTGGCGTGACGGGCTGCGCTGATTGCGAGGCCCCGCCGCCACGGCCGTCCCCACGCCGGCATGGACAATCCGCCCCCATGAAATCAGTACGAATTCGCGAGGGCAAAGAGCGCTCGCTGCTGCGCAAGCATCCCTGGGTGTTCGAGGGCTCCATCGCCAAGGGCAAGGCCGACGCCGGCGAGACCGTGCGCGTCGAGACCCATGAGGGCCGCTTCCTGGCCTGGGGCGCCTTCAGCCCAAGCTCTTCCATCCGCGTGCGCGCCTGGACCTTCGACGAGGCCGAGCGCGTGGACGCCGCCTTCTTCCAGCGACGCGTCCAGCAGGCCGTGGCGCTGCGCGCCAGGCTGCCCATAGACAGCGACGGCGTGCGCTTGGTCCACGGCGAGGCCGACGGCCTGCCCGGGTTGATCGTGGACCGCTACGCCGACGTGCTCAGCGCGCAGTTCCTCTCGACCGGCGTGGAGCGCTGGAAAGACGTCATCGCCGCCGCGCTGCTGGCCGCCACGGGCCTCACGCGCCTGTATGAGCGCTCCGACTCCAGCGTGCGCGGCCTCGAAGGGCTGGAGCCCGTGAGCGGCTGGCTGCGCGGCGGCGGCGACACGGCCGTCACCATCCGCGAGCACGGCTGGCGCCTCACGCTGGACGTGGCCGAGGGCCACAAGACCGGCTACTACCTGGACCAGCGCGACAACCGGCTGCGCTTCGCGGAGTGGGTCAAGCGCTTGGGCGCCAAGCGGGTGCTCAACTGCTACAGCTACACGGGCGGCTTCAGCGTCGCGGCGCTGGCCGGCGGCGCCGAGCGCGTGGTGAGCGTGGATTCGTCCGGCCCGGCGCTGGCGCGCGCCCAGGCGCACGTGGCGCTCAACGGCTTCGACCCCGCGCGGGCCGAGTTCGCCGACGCCGACGTCAACCAGTACCTGCGCGGCTGCCTGCAGCGCGAGGAGCGCTTTGACGCCATCGTCCTGGACCCGCCCAAGTTCGCCGCTTCCGCCGCGCACGCCGACCGCGCCGCGCGCGCCTACAAGGACATCAACCGGCTGGCCTTGAAGCTGCTGGAGCCGGGCGGCCTGCTCTTGACCTTTTCCTGCTCCGGCGGCATCGGCCCGGACCTGTTCCACAAGATCGTGGCCGGCGCCGGCAGCGACGCGGGCGTGGACGGCTACCTGCTCGCCCGCCTGGAAGCCGCCTGCGACCACCCCACCACGCTGGCCTACCCCGAGGGCGAGTACCTCAAGGGGCTGGTGGTGATGAAGCGCTGAGGTCCATCCGCGGCTCGAACTTCGTGCGCTCCAAGCTGAAAAAGGAGCGCACGTTGCGCACGTTGGCGTCCTGCGTGAACAGGCGCTGCACCAGCGCCTGGTAGGCCGTCATGCCCGGCACCCACAGCACCAGCACGAAGTCCGGCCCCGAGGCCACGCGGTAGCACTGCTGCACGGCGCCTTCGGCCCGCACCCGTGCCTCGAAGGCCGCCTGGTGCTCGGCGCCCTGGCGGTCCAGCGTGATCTCGACGATGGCCGTGAGGCTTTCCGGCAGCACCTTGGGCGACAGCAGCGCCACCTGGCGTTCGATCACGCCGTCTTCCACCAGCCGCCGCACACGGCGCAGCGCCGTGGCCGGCGAAATGCCCGCCGCCTCGGCCAGCGCCTGGTTGGAACGGCCGGCGTCCTGCTGCAGCAACTGCAGCAGCTTGCGGTCCACGTCGTCGAGTGAAGTCATTGTCTGATTATTTCTTTTTATATTATTGAATGAAAGAAAATTTCGTTCAATCGGCAACACGAAAGTTATCGCCAAAAGTTGGTTAAATTTGAAAGCACCTTGCACTTTGAAATTTCTAAACTTCCGGTCAACGAAAGTTTGGGGAGAGTGCCATGTGTGGAATCGTCGCCGGCGTCGCCGGGCGTGACATCGTTCCTGTGCTGCTGGAGGGCCTGAAGCGGCTGGAGTACCGCGGCTATGACTCCTGCGGTGTCGCGGTGCAACAGGGCGGCGTGCTGCGGCGCACGCGCAGCACGGCCCGCGTGGCGGAGCTGGCGCACCAGGTGGCGCAGGACGGCGTGGCCGGCGGCACGGGCATTGCGCACACGCGCTGGGCCACGCACGGCGCGCCGGCCGAGCACAACGCGCATCCGCACTTCTCCGGCGACCGCATCGCGCTCGTCCACAACGGGATCATCGAGAACCACGAGGAGCTGCGCGCCGAGCTGCAGGGCCGCGGCTTCGAGTTCGTGAGCCAGACCGATACCGAGGTGATCGCCCACCTCGTGAACTACCTCTACGAGGGCGACCTGTTCGAGGCCGTGCAGCGCGCCACCGCGCGGCTGCGCGGCGCCTACGCCATGGCCGTGTTCTGCCGCGACGAGCCGCAGCGCGTGGTGGGCGCGCGCGAGGGCTCGCCGCTGGTGCTGGGCCTGGGCGACGGCGAGAGCTTCCTGGCGTCGGACGCCATGGCGCTGGCCGGCGTGACCGACCAGATCGTCTACCTGGAAGAGGGCGACGTGGTGGACCTGCAGCCGGGTAAGAGCTGGATCAGCGCCCGCCAGGGCGACGGCAGCCACCGACCCGTGCAGCGCGAGGTGCGCACCGTGCATGCGCACAGCGGCGCGGCCGAGCTGGGCCCCTACCGGCACTACATGCAGAAGGAGATCTTCGAGCAGCCGCGCGCCATCGCCGACACGCTCGAAGGCATCGAGGGCGTCAACCCGGAAATCTTCGGTGCCGGCGCCACGGCCGTGTTCAAGGACGTGCGGCAGGTGCTCATCCTGGCCTGCGGCACCAGCTATTACGCCGGCAGCACGGCCAAGTACTGGCTGGAGTCCGTCGCGCGCATCCCCACCAGCGTGGAGATCGCCAGCGAGTACCGCTACCGCGACAGCGTGCCGGACCCGCACACGCTGGTGGTGACCATCAGCCAAAGCGGCGAGACGGCCGACACCATCGCCGCGCTCAAGCACGCGCGCTCGCTGGGCATGGAGCAGACGCTGACCATCTGCAACGTCGCCACCAGCGCCATGGTGCGCGAGTGCCGCTTTGCCTTCCTCACGCACGCGGGCGTGGAAATCGGCGTGGCCTCCACCAAGGCCTTTACCACGCAGCTCGTGGGCCTGTTCCTGCTGACGCTGTCGCTGGCCAAGGTGCGCGGGCAGCTCAGCGCCGGGCAGGAAGCCGAGCACGTGCGCCAGTTGCGCCACCTGCCCGCGGCCGTGCAGGCCGTGCTGGCGCTGGAGCCGCAGGTCATTGCCTGGAGCGAGGAGTTCGCGAGCAAGGAGAACGCGCTGTTCCTGGGCCGCGGGCTGCATTACCCGGTGGCGCTGGAGGGCGCTTTGAAGCTCAAGGAGATCAGCTACATCCACGCCGAGGCCTACCCGGCCGGCGAGCTCAAGCACGGCCCGCTGGCGCTGGTGACGGCGGCCATGCCGGTGGTGACGGTGGCGCCCAACGACCAGTTGCTGGAGAAGCTCAAGAGCAACCTGCAGGAAGTGCGCGCGCGCGGCGGCGAGCTGTTCGTGTTCGCCGACGGCGACACGCGCATCGCCAGCGCCCCGGGCACGCACGTGATCCGCATGCCCGAGCACTACGGCGTGCTCAGCCCCATCCTGCACGTGGTGCCGCTGCAACTGCTGGCCTACCACACGGCCTGCGCGCGCGGCACGGACGTGGACAAGCCGCGCAATCTGGCGAAGTCGGTGACGGTCGAATAAGGCCAGCCGGTTCCGCCCGCTGTTTGCAAGCAGGCAGCGGGCGCAAGCAGGGCGCTTCAAGAAGCGCTTGCGATCCCCTGCAGCGATGGCCCCGGCGACCCGGGGTCATCGCGATCTCACTCCACCTCGCGCTGCCCCTCGCAGCCCGGGTGGTTCACGCAGCGCCAGTAGGCCTTGCCGTCGTCGGCGCCGCCGCGGGCGGTGCGGCGCACCATGCCGCTGTTGCACACGGGGCAGGGCGGCACGGTGTCCTCGAAGTCCGGCTGCGCCGCCGCGGACGGCACGGGCAGCGTCATCGCGCTGTCCTGCGCCATGGGGGCTTGCCACGCCATCGCCGCCATGCGCTGGCGCCATGCCGAGCGCGCCGCGGCCAGCAGGCACAGCAGCGGCACCAGCACCGCCACCACGTTCACCGCCAACTGCGCCAGCGCGCTCGAAGGCAGCTCGGCCAACTGCTCCAGCAGCACGAAGGCCGCCAGCGCCACGGCCACGCCCACCCACCAGGGCTGTCGCGCCAGGGGCTTCATTGGGATGGCAGTGGAGAGGCTGTTCTTGTGCTTCATGGTCATGGACGGCCGACGCGCAACGCGCGCTGCGCCGTCGCGAGAGGCCACACTCTAGGAGAACAAATTGCTCCGGCACACGGGCGCGGCTGGCAAGAACCGCTTTCCTGCGCAATAGGTCACTGGCGCGGCACCACCATGTCGCGCGATGCGGAAACAGGCGTTTCGCCACCGTCACGCCAGCCCCCGCCCAAGGCCCGCGCCAGGTCCACGTGGGCGGCCAGCAAAGCGCCTTGCACCTGCAGCACGCCCTGCTCGGCGGCGTAGCTGCCGCGCTGCGCGTCCAGCTCCTCCAGGTAGGAGGCGTAGCCGTTGCGATAGCGGTTGCGGGCGATACGCAGCGCCTGCAGCGCGGCGTCGCGGCGCAGCGCGGCCTCGGCCGCCTGCACGCGCAGCGAGGCGATGGACGCCAGCGCGTTGTCCACCTCGGCGAAGGCCGTGCGCGCGGCCTGCTCGTAGCCGTGCAGCGCCTGCTCGCGCTGCGCCTGCGCCGCGTCGGCCTGCGCCCGCAGCCGCCCGCCCTGGAACACCGGCGCCAGCACGCTCGCGCCCACGCTCCACAGCAGGGTGGGCGCGTCGAGCAACTGGTGCAGCGTGAAGCCTTGATACGTGGCCGAGGCGCTGAGGTTGAGCGCGGGCAGGAGCTGGTCGCGCGCGGCGGCGAAGGCCGCGTCCGCCGCCGCCACGGCCTGCTCGGCCTGCGCCAGGTCGGGGCGGCGGCGCAGCAGCGACGAGGGCAGGCCGGCCACCGCCGCGGGCGGCTGCAGCGCCTGCAGCGACATGCCGCGCGGCAGCGGTCCCGGCGCGCGGCCCGCCAGCACGGCCAGGGCGTTCTCCTGCTGGGCCACGGCCCGCTCCAGTTGCGCCACGGCGCCGGCGGCGGTGTGCAGCTCGGCCTCGGCCTGGACGAAGTCCAGCCGCGAGCTGTAGCCCTCCTCGAACAGGCGCTGGGCACGGCGCAGCGATTCCTCGCGCGAGGCCAGCGTGGCGCGGGCCAGGTCGAGCTGCGCGTCCTGCGAGCGCAAGTTGAAATAGCCGTTGGCCGTGGTGGCGGCGATGGACAGCGCCGCCGCATCCGCCGCCGCGCGCTGGCCCTGCAGTTGCGCCAGCGCCGCGGCCTCCAGGCTGCGCAGCCGGCCCCACAAATCCACCTCCCAGGCCGCCTGCACGCCGGCCTGCAGCAGCGTGCTTTCGCTCACGGTGCCGGCCGGAGTGCGGGCGCGGGCGCGCGCCGGGCCGGCGCTCAGGGCCAGCGTGGGGCTCAAGCCCGCGGCGGCCACGCGCTGGCGCGCCTCGTACTCGGCCACGCGGGCGCGGGCGGTGGCGAGGTCGGCATTGCGCTGCAGCGCCTGGGCGACGAGCGCATCCAGCACCGGGTCGTTGAAGCGGCGCCACCAGGCGGGGTCGATGTCCTGCGCCTCGGCGATGGGCGTGCGCCAGGCGGCGGGCGTTTCGACCGCGGGCGGCGGCAGCGGCGAAGTGGGGCGCGGCGAGGCGCAGCCCGCCAGGAGCAGGGCGGCCAGCAGGGCGGCGGCTGGCGGTGGTGGGAAGACCGACCGCCGCTGGCCTTTCCAGCGCCTTTGGCATCCCGCCAGCCCGCTCATCTTCAACGAGCCCCCTGAGCAGCCGGAGCCGACCCGGCCGGCGCGGACGCCGCCGTCGTTTGCGTCCCGGCGCTGGCGGCGCGCTCCCCCGCCCCGGTATCAATGCTCACCACCACCGACATCCCCGGCTTGAGCTGCGCGGCCAACGGCTGGTCGGCTTCGATGGCGATGCGCACGGGGATGCGCTGGGCGATCTTCACGAAGTTGCCCGTGGCGTTGTCCGGCGCGATGACGCTGAACTCCGAGCCCGTCGCCGGTGAGCTGCGCTCCACGTGGCCGCGCAGTGGCGCGTGCTCCAGCGCGTCCACCGTGAACGTCACCGGCTGTCCCGGGCGCACGTGCGCCATCTGCGTTTCCTTCAGGTTGGCCACCACCCAGCGCTGCGGCGGCACCAGCGAGGTGAGCTGGCTGCCGGCCGAGACGTAGGCGCCCACGCGCACGGTGACGGCGCCGAGCTGCCCGTCGCTGGGCGCGCGCAGCTCGGTGTTGCCCAGGTCGATTTCGGCCAGCCGCAGCGCGGCCTGCGCGCCGGCCACCGCCGCCTCCAGCGCGCCGCGGTTCACGCCCACGCTGGTGACGTTGGTGCGCGCCGCCGCCAGCCCGGCACGCGCCTGCTCCACGGCGGCGCGGGCCTGCACGCGGGCAGCGCGCGTGGCGTCGAGCTCGCGCTGCGACAGCGAGCCGTCGGCCGCCAGCGCCTCCACGCGGCGCAAGTCGGCCTCGGCCCGCGCGGCCTGGGCCTGCGCGTTGGCCAGCGTGGCCTGCGCCTGCGCCACCGAGGCCTGCGCGCTGCTGCGCTGCTGCGCGAAGTTGGCCAGCGACGCTTGCTGCGACGCCACCTGCGCCCGCGCCTGGTCCACGCGCTGGCGGTAGATGCGGTCGTCCAGCCGCACCAGCACCTGGCCCTGCTTGACTGGCTGGAAGTCCTGCACCAGCACCTCGGCGACGAAACCGTTGAGCTGCGTGCCTATGAGCGTCACCTGCCCGCGCACGGTGGCGTTCTCGGTGCGCTGCAGCGCCGTGGCGAAAGGCGGCAACTGCCACGCGTACAGCACGGCCAGCACCCCGGCGAACGCCACGGCGGCGAACACGCCAATGGAAAGCCAACGGCGCCGCTTTTGCGCCGGTGTTTCGGCCGCGGGCGCGGCCGCGGCAACCGGCGCGGTGGCGGGCGGGGGCGGGGCAGGCGGTTGGGCGTCGCGGCTCATGGGGTCATACCGTGTCGGTCAGCGGCGCGCTGGGGTCGGCGCTGCCGGGGCGCTCCGGGGCGGGTGCCGCAGTGGAGGCTGGAGTGGGTGCCGGGGACGCGGCAGGGGCGGGCGAGGGCGCCGCGGCGGCCGGTGCCGGTGCTTGGGCCGTGCGCTGCGCCATCTCCGGCGCGCCGCGGCGGGCGGCCCAAGCGGCATGGCCCATCATGAACACCAGCGTGAGCGCGGCCAGCACGCCGGTGAAGAGGAACACGTCGGCGTAGGCCAGCACGTTGGCCTCGCGCGCGGCCGCGGCCGCCAGCGCGGCGCTGCCCTGGGCGTTGCGCAGCACGGGGTCGGCCTGCGTGCCGGCCAACGCCGCCGCGCCGGCCTGGAGGCGGGCCACGACCTGCGGGTCCAGCAGCGTCAGCGGCTCCGTGAGTTGGCTGGAGTGGAACTTCTCGCGCCAGGTCTGGAAGGTGCCCACCAGCGCCGAGCCCGCCAGGCCGCCCAAGTTCTGGCTGATGCCGAAGATCACGGTAAAGCTCACCAGGTTGCGCGGCTGGGCGATCACCTGCGACATGCCGGAGAGCATGGCCGGCCCCAGGAAATACGCGCTGCCGAAGGCGAGCAGGAACTGGCTCACGTAGAAGTCGTGAGGGCGCGCCAGGCTGGTGACCTGCGCGTCCAGCAGCGAGCCCAGGATCATCAGCGCCAGCGCGAACAGGATGGGCCAGTGCAGCCGCGTCGGACTGATCAGCCAGGCACTCGCTCCCACGCCGGCCACCGTGCCCAGCAGCACGATCACGAACAGCGGCCGCAACTGGTCCGGCCCCATGCCCAGCGTCTGCAGCAGGCCCACCGCGCCCACCCCCTGCTCGGACAGCACCACGCGTATGAGCAGCATCACCAGCCCAAGCCGCACCAGGCCCGCGCTGCTGATCCAGCGCGTGTTGAGCAGCGGGTTGCGCCTGTGGTGCTCCAGCGCCACGGCGGCGGTCAGCAGCACGATGGCCCCGGCCAGCGCCCAACCAAGCCAGGCGCTTTGCGTCCACCACAGCGTGCGCCCAAGGCCCAGCACGGCGCACAGCAGCGCCATGCCGGGGGCAAAGAGGGCGAAGGTCAGGAAGTCCAGCTTCTCGAAGACGCGGTAGCGGTCGCCCGGCGGCAGTTTCAAGACCAGCACGGCGGCGAAGCTCAGCAGCGCCAGGCCCGCCTCGAAGAGCGTGAGGCCGCGCCACGCCGAGGCTTCCAGCACGCCCACGGGCAGCAGCCGCGCCAGCGGCAGCGCCAACTGCGACGTGCCCAGCGCGATCACCAGCCCGCGCAGCCGCAGCGGCGCGGGGAAGGCCTGCAGCATGTAGTACAGGCCCAGCGAGGTCATGGCCGCCGCCGTCATGCCGTGCGCCGCGCGCAGGGCCAGCGCGGTCGAGAAGTCGTGGACGAACACGTGCGCCAGCGCGATGAGGGCGTACAGCGCGATGAACGCCTCGGTGAACAGCCGCAGGCCGTACTGCTGGCGGAACTTCACCAGCAGCAGGTTCATGGACACGTTGCTCATCACGAAGGCCGCGGGCAGCCACGCGGCCTCCGCGGCGTAGAGGCCCAAGGCCCCCTGCAGGCTTTGCAGGTTGGCGCTCACCAGCGCGTTGCCCAGGCCGCCGGTGAGCGACACCAGCAGCCCCACCGCGGCATAGGCAGCGCGCCGCGCCGGGGCGTGCAGCGGCGTGGAGGGCGAGCCCGGCATCATGGGCCGCTCGTGCGGCAGCCAGGCGCGTGGGGCGTAGGGGTCCGTCATCGCGGGCAGGCTTGGCAAGTGCCGCGCCTGCGCCGCGCCCCGGTGGCGTGTTCCCGGGGCGAAGACGCGTCAGCCGGCGGCGGCCGCCAGCACCCGCTGCACCAGCGGATGCTGCACCTTGCGCTCGCTGCAGAAGGCATAAAAGCGCTGCTCGGCCTCGTCGCAGCGGCCCACGCACTCCACGCCGTAATGGCGGCGCAAGTCCTCGTCGACCAGCTCCACGGCCGGGAACACGCCCAGCCCGGCCGCGCCGAAGGTTTTCAAGAGGGCGCTGTCCTCGAACTCGCCGGCCACGCGCGGGCGCACGCCCACCTGCTCGAACCAGCGCTCCAGCGTCGCGCGCATGGCCGCATGCCCCGTGGGCAGCAGCACGGGCAGCCGCGCCAGGGACTGCGGGAAGCCGTCGCGCGCGGCCGCCTGCAGCGCGGGCGTGGCGTACCAGGCAATGGCCGAGCGCGACAGCGGGTGCGCCTGTATGCGCAGGCCCGGGTGCGGCGGGGCGGGGTGGTCAGCCAGCACCAGGTCCAGCTTGTGCAGCGCCAGCGCCGCCAATAACTCCTCGAACTCGCCGTCGTGGCAGAGCAGCCGCAGGTCCGCCTGCGCCAGCACCGGCATCAGCAGCCGGTGCACCATGAGCTTGGGCAGCCCGTCGCACAGGCCCACGGTCAGCCGCACCACCGGCGAGCCGGCGGCCTCCTGCACCACGGCGGGCAACTGCTCGCCCAGGGCGAAGATCTGGTCGGCCTGCCGCAGCGCGGCCTGGCCCGCGTCGGTCAGCGCCAGCCCGCGGCCTTCGGGGCGCAGCAGCGTGTGGCCCAGCGCGCGCTCCAACTCGCGCACCTGCGCGCTCACCGTCTGCACCGCCACGCCCAGCCGCGCCGCCCCGCGCGCCATGCCGCCCTCCTGCGCCACGACCCAGAAGTAATGGAGGTGCCGGTAGCTGAAGTCGGGGCCCATGCGAGTTCCTCAATTTTGAGCGAAGTGTTGGTCTGTGATTCGCTGCTTTTTTAGAAGTTTCACGCCACCTACCTTTGGGCCCGTGCTCCACGCCGACGCGGCAGCCGCCGCAAGCCGGGGCACGGGACTCTTCTCCAAAGCGAGGACTTTTCATGCGCAGCTATCCGCACAACAGCCCCCAGGCCGCCGCCCGCATCGTGGCGCTGACCATGCTGGCCGATGGGCACTTCTCCCACGACGAGTTCGAGGCGCTGGCCCACAGGCACGCCGCGCAGTCGCTGGGCCTGCTGCCCTCGGAGCTCATGGAGGTGCTGCACGACTGCTGCGAAGACCTGCAATGCGGCCCGCAACTGAGCTGGGACGGCGCCTGCCGCGTGGACCGCGCCACGCTCACCCGGCTGCTGGGCGAGATCACCGACCCCGGGTTGCGTCGCCGCGTGCTGCAGTGCTGCGCCGAGCTGGCGCAGGCCGACCGCCACATCGCCGAGGCCGAGGCCCAACTGCTGGCCACCGTGGCCGGCAGTTGGGCGCTGCCTTGTCCCATTGCCGGCAGGCCCCCGGCGCTGCGGCCCTTCGAGCCGCCGCGCGCCGCGGCGTGAGCGCGCCGCACTGACGCGCCGTCCCCTTCGCCGCCCGTCCCGGTGCGCCGGGCGGCGGGGCTGACGCCCTGAAGCCGCCGCACCGCCACTTCTTGGCTCCCACTGCCCGCCGGCAGCGACTATGGAATTCCTCTACACACCGTTCCTCACTCAACCCCTGTGGCTGTGGCTGAGCTTCCTGGCCATCGTGGCGCTGCTGCTGGCGCTGGACCTGGGCGTGCTGCACCGTGACCAGCACGAGATCGGCGTGCGCGAGAGCCTGTGGCTGTCGGCCGGCTACATCGCCGTGGCGACGGTGTTCGGCGGCTGGGTCTGGTGGCAGCTCGGCGCGCAGGCCGGCACCGAGTACTTCACCGGCTACCTGATCGAGAAGTCGCTGTCCATGGACAACGTCTTCGTCATCGCGCTGATCTTCGGCTACTTCGCCGTGCCGCGGCAGTACCAGCACCGCGTGCTGTTCTGGGGCGTGCTGGGCGTGATCGTGCTGCGCGCGCTCATGATCGGCCTGGGCGCGGCGCTGGTGTCGCAGTTCAGCTGGGTGCTCTACCTCTTCGGCGCCTTCCTGGTGCTCACCGGCGCGAAGATGCTGTGGATGTTCCGCAAGGACGAGCCGGCCATGGACATGCAGAACAACCCCATGCTCAAGCTGCTGCGCCGCGTGATGCGCGTGACGCCGCGACTGCAAGGCCAGGCCTTCTTCGTGAAGGCGCCGCACCCGCAGCATGGCCGCGCGGTGCTGTGGGCCACGCCGCTGTTCCTGGCGCTGTGCATGGTGGAGTTTGCCGACCTGATCTTCGCGGTGGACTCGGTGCCGGCGATCTTCGCCATCACCACCGACCCCTTCATCGTCTACACCAGCAACATCTTCGCCATCCTGGGCCTGCGCGCGCTGTACTTCGCGCTGGCGGCGCTCATCCACCGCTTCGCCTACCTCAAGGTGGCGCTGGCCCTGGTGCTGGTGTTCATCGGCGGCAAGATCTTCCTGGTGAACGTCATCGGCAAGGTCCCGGCGAGCGTGAGCCTGTCGGTGACCCTGGCGCTGATTGCCGGCGGCGTGCTGGTGTCGCTGTGGAAGACGCGCGGCGCCCAGCCGCAAGGCGCGGTGGACGGCAAGCCGGCGCCGGACAAGCCGGCGTCCCTGGCGGCGCACCGCCCGTGACCACGCTGCACTGAATGCGTTGCCGGCCCGGCCGGCATGCAACAAAGCCGCCGCGGCAGGGATGCCGTGGCGGCTTTGTGGTGTCCAGGCTGCGTGGGCGGCTTACTTGGCGCCTTGGCGGGCCATGTCCTGCTGGATGTGGCGCAGGAAGTAGCGCAGGTAGAACCCGCCCAGGCCCAGCGTGACGACGATCACGCCGACGCTCATCAGGCCGTAGTCGGTGGTCAGCAGATCCTTGAGTGCATGCATGGTTGTCCTCCTGTTGTTCAGTCCGCGTATCTGACTACCGCATGCAAAAAACGCCTTTGCGCAGGCTCAAATCGACTGACGGCGCCGCATTGAGCCAGCGCAAGCGCGGATGCGGCCGCACCCTGGCGCAGCCTGCCTAAACTCCGGTTCCCACTGATTGGAGGAGCACAAGTTGAAATTTGAAACCCTGGCCGTGCATGGCGGCTACAGCCCCGATCCGACCACCAAGGCCGTGGCCGTGCCCATCTACCAGACGACGGCCTACGCCTTCGACGACACGCAGCACGGCGCCGACCTGTTCGACCTCAAGGTCGCGGGCAACATCTACACGCGCATCATGAATCCGACCACCGCGGTGCTGGAGCAGCGCATCGCGGCCCTGGAAGGCGGCATCGGCGCCCTGGCCGTGGCGTCGGGCATGGCCGCCATCACCTACGCCATACAGACCATCGCCGAGGCGGGCGACAACATCGTCTCCTCCTCCACGCTGTACGGCGGCACCTACAACCTGTTCGCACACACGCTGCCGCTGTCGGGCATACAGACGCGCTTCGCCGACCCGCGCGACCCCGCCTCCTTCGAGCCGCTCATCGACGAGCGCACCAAGGCCCTCTTCTGCGAATCCATCGGCAACCCGCTGGGCAACGTGACGGACTTCAAGGCGCTGGCCGACATCGCCCACCGCCACGGCATCCCGCTCATCGTGGACAACACCGTGCCCACGCCTTTCCTGTGCCGCCCCTTCGAGCACGGCGCCGACATCGTGGTGCACTCGCTGACCAAGTACCTCGGCGGCCACGGCAACTCGATAGGCGGCGCAATCGTGGACTCGGGGAAATTCCCCTGGGCCCAGCACGCGCAGCGCTTCAAGCGGCTCAACGAGCCGGACGTGAGCTACCACGGCGTGGTCTACACGCAGGCGCTGGGCGAGGCGGCCTACATCGGCCGCGCGCGCGTGGTGCCGCTGCGCAACACGGGCGCGGCCCTGAGCCCGTTCAACGCCTTCCTCATCCTGCAAGGCATCGAGACGGTGTCGCTGCGCATGGAACGCATCTGCGACAACACGCTGGCCATCGCACAGTTCCTGAGCACCCATCCCAAGGTGAAGTGGGTCAACTACGCCGGGCTGCCGGGCCACGCCGACCACGAGCTGGTGCAGCGCTACATGGGTGGGCGGGCGTCGGGCATCCTCACCTTCGGCGTGCAGGGCGGGCTGGAGGGCGGCGCGCGCTTCCAGGACGCCTTGAAGCTCGTCACGCGGTTGGTCAACATCGGTGACGCCAAGTCGCTGGCCTGCCACCCGGCCTCCACCACGCACCGCCAGCTCTCGCCGGAAGAGCTGGCCAAGGCCGGCGTGACGGTGGACACGGTGCGGCTGTCCATCGGCATCGAGCACATCGACGACCTCAAGGCCGACATCGCCCAGGCGCTGGACGCGGTGTAAGCCCCGCGCCGCCTGCGCCCCCGCCGCCGCAGCGCCTGCGCGCTGTGCCCCGCGGGGGCGCCCAAGGCGCTTTTATTACAGAGCGGTAAGAAACGCTTCCGGCCTCCAGAAAGCGCGCGGCGGGCACCTACAGTGCCCAGGCCGTCCCACGGAGGTACTGCATGAAGCAAACAAGCACAACGCTGCCGGGCCTTTTGGCCGTGGCAGCCCTGTTGGGCTGCGCGGCGCAGACGGCGCTGGCAGCCCAAGACACCGACACACCACGCTACCGCGTGTTCAACCTGGGCACGCTGGCGCCGCGCAGCACCAGCTCGGCCGCGGACATCAACGACGCCGGCCTCATCACCGGCACCATGGCCAACGGGACGACGCACACGCGCGAAATCTTCCTGGGCACGGGCCGCAACGACCTCAGCCTGCTGGGCACCTTGGGCGGCGGGCTGAGCGTGGCGTCCGCGCTCAACGGCCGCGGCGAAGTGGTGGGCTGGTCCACCAACGCCGACGGCGTGCGGCGCCCAACCCTTTACAGCCGCGGCAGCTTCATCGACCTGGCCGCCGGCGTGGCCGGCTACGCCAATGGCGTGGCCAATGCGGTCAACGCCTCGGGGCAGGTCACGGGGCAGATCAACGGCCAGACCTTCATTTACGCCGGCGGCACCACCCGCGCGGTGGCCGTGGGCAACACCAGCGAGGGCTTGGGCATCAACGACCGCGGCGTGGTGGTGGGCGGCGCCGTGATGGCGGGCGACGTGGTGCGCCGGCCTTTCATGATCGACGGCGGCAAGACCACGCTGCTGCCCTCCTTGGGCGGCACCTTCGGCCAGGCACTGGCCGTCAACAACGCCGGGCAGGTGGTGGGCTACAGCTACACCGCCGGCGGCGAGCTGCTGCCCTTCCTCTACAGCGGCGGGAAGATGACGGCGCTGGCCAGCAGCGGCTTCGGCGAGGCGCGGGACATCAACGACCAGGGCTGGATCGTGGGCAGCCGCAACCTGTCGGCCTACCTGTGGCACGACGGCGTTGGGCGCGACCTCAACGCGCTGGTGGCGCCGGACCAGGCCGGCCGCTGGGCGCTGCTGTCGGCGCAGGGCATCAACGACTCCGGCGCCATCGTGGGCTATGGCCTGTTCCACGGCTACCTGCGCGGCTTCGTGGCCACGCCCGTGCCCGAGCCCGGCAGTTGGGCGCTGATGCTCGCGGGCGTGGGGATAGTGGGGGTGGCGGTGCGGCGCCGGCGCGCCGACGCGGGCTGATCCCGACGTGACACCGGCCGCGGCGGCTGCAAGCGCCGCCGCGGCCGGATGAGGGCGCGCTCAGCGCGCCGCGGCCTGCTGCGGCTGGGCCTGGACGTCGGCGCGCACCTGCACGCTTTGCAGCACGTTGGCCGGCGTGGCGGCGGCGGGGGCGGCGGCCGAGGCGGGCAGGATGTCGGCCTCGTGCCTCGGCGCCGGGCACGAGCCCTTGTCCAGCAGCGGCACCAGCGCCGGCACCAGCGACTTCATGAGCTGCGCGGGCAAGGCGCTGGTGAACTTGTACTGCGCGGCGTAGGGCTCCTGCACGTAGGCCATCATGGTGCCGAAGTAGCGGTCGCCGATGAGGAACATGAAGGTGGCCGAGCGGCTGATCACGCGCGAGGACAGCAGCACGCCGTGGCGGCCGAAGCTGTCCTTGCGGTGGTCGCCCGTGCCCGTCTTGCCGCCGATGGGGACGATGCTGCCGTCGTGCAGCTTGAGCACGTCCTTGAGCCGCCGCGCCGTGCCGTTGGCCACCACGTCGAAGGCCGCGCGCCGCGCCGTGAAGGCCACTTCCGGCGGCAGCACGCGCTCCGGCGCGTTGCCCTGCAGCACCATGCGCGTCTCGTAGGGCGTGTGGGCGGCGAAGTGCAGCTCCTCTATGCGCGCCGTGCTCTGGCGCACGCCGTCGTTGAGCAGGATGCCCATGAACTCCGCCAGCGCCGCGGGCCGGTCGCCGGAAGCGCCCAGCGCCGTGGCGTAGGACGGGGTGATGGACTCGAACGGGTAGCCCAGCCGCTTCCAGCGGCGGTGGATTTCGATGAAGGCCTCGATCTCCAGCAGGTTCTTGATGCGCACGTCCTGCGCGCCCTTGTAGCGGGTCTTGAACAGCCACGAGTAAACCTCCTGGCGTTCCTTGGCGCTGGCCGCGACGGCCTCGTTGAACATGCCTTGCGGGTGCTCGCGCAACCAGCCCACGAGCCACAGCTCCAGCGGGTGCACGCTGGCGACGTAGCCGCGATCCGACAGCGACATGCGCTCGGGGTCGTAGGTGTCGTAGAGCTTGCGCAGCTCCTTGTCCGTGTAGTTGGGCATCTCCTCTTCCAGCTGCTGGACGAGGAAGTCGCTGAGCTGCTGCATGCCGGCCTTGGGCTCTATGGTGCGCAGCACGGCGGTGAGCTTCGGAGGCGTCTCGCGCACGCCCTGCAGCAGGGTCTCGCGCACCTGCGCCCAGTCCTTGCCCTGGTACTTGCGCCAGAAGCGCAGCAGGTAGGCCTGCCCCTCCTTGTCGGCGAAGCGCACGAGGTACTCGCGCCGGCGGGGGTTGTCCGGGTCGTTGAACAGTTCGGGGTTGGCGTCCGGCGCGTTGTACATGACGTGCCAGACCACGTCGCGCATCAGCCGTATGAAGGGCAGGTTGACCGAGTTCCTCAGCGCCTCGGCCACGGTCAGGATGCGGCCGTTGTCCTCGGGCTCGAAGTTGGCGAAGAAGTGCAGCCCGCCGCCGGTGAAGAAGCCCTCGCCGGGGCCGGCGGAGTACTTGCGCTGCATGGCCTGGTCCAGCATGGGCTGCAGGCCGCGCTCGCTGGTGTGCAGGAGGTAGTCGCGCGCCCAACGGCCGATGTGGTCGCGCTCCGGGATCTGCAGCGCCGCCAGGGCGATGGCGTCGAGCTTGCCCCAGCGCTCGTGCAGCTCGGCCACCATCTCCAGGTACGTCACCAGCGTGCGCAGCTTGGAGGTGGAGCCCAGGTCCAGCCGCGCGCCCTCGTTGATGTCGAAGGGCTGGTCCCAGTTGTCGGTCTGCACGCGCAGCCGGTTCACGCCCTCGCCGCGCTCGAACAGGGTGAAGCTGAAGACCAGCTTGCCCGGGTCGTCGCCGTCCTTGAGCAGGTGAAAGCCGTACAGCCCCGCGGCGCGCGCGCCCTCCGGCGTGCGCAGCCCGCGCAGCAGCTCGGTGGCGGTGCGCTGCACGGGCGTGTCCAGCGTGGCGTGGGCGCGCAGGTCCATGCGGTCGAGGTCGTAGGCGCGCGGCACGTCCAGCATGGCCGACAACCGCGTGCGCACCGCCGTGCCGGCCTTGCGCTCCACGAAGCTTTGCTGCGGCGGCCGCAGCGGCGGGCCGGCCTGCAGCTCCAGCTTCACCGCCAGCGCCGCGTCGCGCAGCGCCGGGGTGAGGAGGCCGGCGTCCGTCATGAGGCGCAGGTAGCTGTTGGTCAGCTCGTCCAGCCCCGAGTCGGCCTCGCCCAGGTAGTGCGAGGGGCGGCGCTGCGAAATCATGAGCGACAGCGCCTGCTTGAAGGCCAGCGCCTGCTGCGCCAGCAACTGCGGGCGCGGCTCCTCGCCGGTGTCGGTGAGCAGTTGGTTGACCTCGTCGAAGTCGCGGCCGAACCACACCCACAGGCCGTCGCCCATGCCGTTGACCTCGCCGAAGCCGGGCTTGGCCGCCAGCGGCACGGTGTTGATGTAGTCCACCACGATCTGCTGGCGCCGCGCCAGCGTGTCCGGCCCGTCGATGTAGGCCCGCAGCGAGGCCGAGGCCATCTGGCGCAGCTTGTCGCGCACGCCGTCGGTGCGGCCCTCGGGGGAGTGGCGGTACTTCTCGATCTGCGTGGCCAGCGTGCTGCCGCCGGGCGAGCGGCTGTCGCCCACCAGCCGCAGGCCCAGCGACACGGCGGCCTTGCCCAGGCGGTCCCATTCCACGGCCGGGTTGCGCTGCGGCGCGTCGGCGTCCAGCAGCTCGCGGTTTTCTATGAACAGCAGCGCCTGCACCAGCAGCGGCGGCACGTCGCCGAAGCCGTCGTACACGCGCTGCGGGTAGCGCGCGGCGAACATGGGCTGGTCGCGGCAGTCCAGCAGCTCCAGCCCGCCTTGGTTCTTCTCGTGGTAGGTCGGGAAGATGCCGTGCTCGGCCAGGCTGACCATGCGCGGCGTCATGCGCGCCTGCTCCTGCACCGCGTAGCCCTGGCGGCGCAGCCGGTCTATGAACATGGGCAGCTGGGTGTAGCCCAGGCGCAGGTCGTAGGGGCCGTCGCCGGGGTAGCGCACCTGGTCGGTTGGGCCGGGCTGCAGTTCGAAGCCCAACTCACTGTTGACTTTGCTGAGCTGGCGGGCTTGCCATCGGGAGCTTTGCACTTCCTCGACCACCGCATATGCAGCCGCAGCAATCGCTGCGATCCCCACGCCCGGCACCACGAGGCGGCCGAGCATTCGCCATGACAGGAAGGGCTTCAAGGCAGCTCAACTTCAGTGAGGTGGGTGTTCACAATACTGCGAACCGGCGCTGCTTCCACGCTCATTCAGGTTGTCCTACGGAGGGTGTGGGAACGTACCAACGAGGGTTTCCCTGGCTTCCGGACACCGGTCCGGGAACAGGCCTTGCCATAGGCCGGACCCGCCGGGAAACGCCCGTGCAGCACGCGGTTTTTGCCGGTTTCAAACCGACGGCGCGGCCCTGCCTGCGCCAGCCGCAGCGCCCTCGCGCGAGGCCCCGCGCGCGTGCGATGCTGCGGCCATGCAAGCCCTCGTCATCGCCCACCGCGGCGCCAGTGGCAGCCGCCCCGAGCACACCCTGGAGAGTTACCGCTTGGCCATAGAGCAGGGCGCCGATTTCATCGAGCCCGACCTCGTGAGCACGCGCGACGGCGTGCTGGTGGCGAGGCACGAAAACGCGCTGGCGCTGCTGCGGCCGGACGGCTCGCTGCAGGAGGCCACCACCGACGTCGCCGAGCGCCCCGAATTCGCCGCGCGCTGCTGCAAGAAATCCGTAGACGGCCAGCCCCGCATCGGCTGGTTCACCGAAGACTTCACCTGGGCCGAGCTGCAGACGCTGCGCGCGCGCGAACGCCTGCCCGCGCTGCGCGGCACGGCCTTAGACGACGTTTTCCGCATCCCCAGCCTGGACGACATCCTCGCCTTGCTCGCCGAGGCCAACGCCCGCCGCCCTGGGCGCCCCGTGGGCCTCTACCCGGAAACCAAGCACCCCAGCTATTTCCGGAAGCTGGGCCTGCCGCTGGAGCCCCCGCTGCTGCGCGCGCTGCAGCGCCGCGGCGCGGCGCCCGTCTTCATCCAGTCCTTCGAGGTGCAAAACCTGCGCCGCCTGCGCGAGCTGACCGATCTGCCGCTGGTGCAGCTCATGGAGCTGGACGGCCAGCCCTGGGATTTCGCCACCGCGGGCGACCCCCGCCGCTACGCCGACCTGCTCACCCCCGCCGCCCTGGCCGACGTCGCCCGCTACGCGCAGGCCGTGGGCGTGCAGGCGGAAATGCTCATTCCGCGCCGCGCCGACGGACACCTGGACGCGCCCACGCCGCTGGCGGCGCACGCGCATGCGGCCGGGCTGCAGGTTCACGCCTGGACCTTCCGTGCCGAAAACCAGTTCCTGCCCGCCGAATACCGCCGCGGCACCGACCCGGCCGCCCACGGCGATGTGCGGGGCTACCTGGACGCCCACCTGGACGCCGGCCTGGACGGCTTCTTCACCGACCACCCGGCGCAGGGCCGCGCGGCCGTCGCCGCCAGGCGCTGAGCACCATGCAGGCTCTTCGCGGACTCGCCTTGCTGCTGCTGCTGCAAGCCCTGGGCGAAGCCCTGGCGCGCGGCTTCAGCCTGCCGCTGCCCGGCCCGGTGATCGGCCTGGTGCTGCTGCTGGCCGCGCTGCGCCTGCCGGCGCTGCACACGCCCGTGGCGGCGGCAGCGGACGTGCTGCTGTCCAACCTGTCGCTGCTGTTCGTCCCGGTGGGGGTGGGCGTCATCACGCACTTGGCGCTGCTGTCGCAGTACGGCTTGAGGCTGCTGCTGGCCATCGTCCTGTCCACCTGGGTGGGCATGGCGGTGACGGCGCTGGTGCTGCGCGCGCTGCTGGCGCGCTCGGACGGGGGGTCGCAAGGCGAAGGCGAGGGCGCCGGCGCCGCGCCTGAAGACAGGAAGGAGGGCTGAGCCATGGCCGATTTCGTGCAGCTCTGGGTCTACATGGCCTCCACGCCGCTGTTTGGCCTGACGGCCACGCTGGTGACTTACGTGCTCGCGCAGGCGCTGTACGTGCGCGTGAGCCACGCGCCCTGGGCCAACCCGGTGCTGTGGTCGGTACTGATGCTGGGCGCGCTGCTGCTGGCCACGCGCACGCCGTATCCGACGTATTTCGCGGGCGCGCAGTTCGTCCATGCCCTGCTGGGCCCGGCGGTGGTCGCCCTGGGCTGGCCGCTGTGGCAGCGGCGCGAGGCGCTGCGCCGCCGCGGCGTGGCGCTGGTGGTGGCGGCGTTGATGGGCGGTGCGGCCGCCGCCGGCAGCGCTGTGCTGATCGGCTGGGCCCTGGGCCTGCCCGCGGACGTGCTGCGCTCGCTGGCGCCCAAATCCGTGACCGCGCCGGTGGCCATGGGCATCGCCGAGCGACTGAACGGCATCCCCGCCCTGGCGGCGCTGTTCGCGGTGCTCACCGGCATGGTGGGAGCGCTGTCGGCGAAATACCTGTTCGACGCCCTGGGCGTGCGCGATTGGGCCGTGCGCGGCTTCGCCTTGGGCACCGCTGCCCACGGCATAGGCGCGGCGCGCGCGCTGCAGGTGCACCCGGACGCCGGCGCCTACGCCGGCATGGCGCTGGGCTTGCAGGTGCTGCTGGCGGCGCTGCTCATGCCCTTGGTGGCCCGGTGGCTGCCAGGCTGAAAACGCGGCCAAGGGGAAGCTCTCCAGGCCTGCTTTTCCTGGCCATAGAAACTTATTGCGCTGAAGTTGCAACTGGAAACATGTGGGGTTATAGTTCCCGACGCCGCAAGTGAAATCCAGCCTGCCCAATATCAGCGATGCGCATCGCGTGGCAGCCGGTGCCGGGTGGGAGTGAGCATGGCGCAGCTCCCAGGGGATCGCGGACGCATTTAAAGGACGAATAAGCTGCCCGTCGTGGATTGCCGGATTTGCGGTGCCGTGGACGAAAATCTTGTTTTGTGGCCGCCCATGCCGGCGGCCGAATGCCAGCATTAATTTTCATGCTTGATGCCGCTGTGGGCCATTTGCTGGCCTAGAGTGTTCGAGCATTTTTCCGTGCGTGTGGTGCCTGGCCATCGAGGCCCAGGCTCGTGCAGGTGCGCGCCATGGCGTGCTGCGAGTATTGAAGGGTAGAAATGGCATTGGATTTGGGTTGGTTGACTTTCGGAAGCGGTGCCGTGATATGCGTGGCCATCGCTGTTGCATACCTCGTATTCGGCATGGTCGGATTCGGCACCGCCCTGGTGGCCAGTCCGGCACTGGCCCTGTATTTACCGCTTGCGAAAATAGTCCCGCTGCTGGCGCTCATGGACATGCTTGCGGCCATGACCAATATTTACAAGGATGGGCGCAAGGCCGATGTCCAGGAGCTCAAGCGCTTGGTTCCGCTGATGGTGGTCGGCAGCCTGGTGGGCGCCGCCATATTGCTGAAGACCCGACCAGAAGTCATGCTGCTGGTGCTGGGCATTTTTGTGGTTGCCTATTCGCTGTATTCCCTCAGCAAATTCAGTCCCAAGCGAAAGTTCAATCCCGGTGCCGCGGTGCCCTTCGGGCTGGTCGGTGGGGTGTTCAGTGCCTTGTTCGGCAGTGGTGGTTTCATTTATGCCATCTATTTGTCCGGCCGGATCGAGCAGAAGGAAGGCATGCGCGTGACGCAAACCACGCTCATAGGCCTCAGCACGCTGACGCGGGTCATTTTGTTTTTGCTGGCGGGAGTCTATGCGGACATCAGTATTGTTTTGCTGGCCTTGGTTTTGTTGCCGGTCATGTTGGTGGGTGTCAATGCGGGCCGGCGTATTACTTTGCGGCTGACGCGTGATCAGTTCATAAAAATAATCAATGTCGTGGTGTTGTGTTCAGGGGTCGTCCTGATTGGCCGGTATTTGGGCCAGTAACAGGTTGGCTGATGGGTGGCGGTGAAATGGAGTTATGGAAATGAATCAAGCGGGTGTGAATGAAATGATGACTGCCGAGGAATACCTGGGTAGTCTGGTGGATGGCCGTTCGGTTTATATCTACGGTGAGAAAGTGGACGACGTCACGCGTCATCCGGCCTTTCGCAACAGCGCCTATTCCATGTCCCGGCTGTACGCCGCCCTGCACGACTCGGCCACGCAGGACGTGATGACCGACCTGGACCCGGAGGGCTACAGAACCCACCGGTATTTCATGCCCAGCCGCTCGGCCGCCGACCTGCTCAAGGCCCGGGACGCCATTGCCTGCTGGTCGCGCCTGACCTATGGTTTCATGGGCCGGACACCGGATTACAAGGCGGGATTTACCGCCACGCTCAAATCCGATCCGCATCTGTATGCGCCTTTCCATGACAACGCCATCAGCTGGTACCGCAAGACGGCACGCAAGGTAAGTTTCCTCACGCACGTGCTGGTAAATCCGCCGGTGGGCCGTGCGCGCAATATCTCGGACATGCGCGACATTTATCTGCACGTCGAGAAGGAAACCGACGGCGGCATCATCGTTCGTGGGGCCAAAATGGTGGCGACCAGCGCGGCGATCGCCAATGCCACTTTCGTGGCCCAAAACAGCGCCACCCATTACCAGTCGGGCCGGGAAGAAGACTTTGCGCTGTGCTTCATTCTTCCCATGAACGCGCCCAACCTGAAAATCATGTGCCGGCGCTCCTACGAGGCCTCGGCGCTGAGCCCGTTCGACAACCCGCTGTCCAGCCGCTTCGACGAGAACGATTCGGTGCTGATATTCGACGGCGTGTTCGTGCCCTGGGAAAACGTGCTGATTTACAGGGATATCGAGCGTGCAAAAAGCTTTTACTCGGCCTCCGGTTTTTTGAACCGCTACCCGCTGCAGTCGGGCACGCGCCTGGCCGTCAAAATGGATTTCGTGTGCGGTCTGCTGGCCAAAATGCTGGAATCCAACGGCACGGACAGTTTCCGGGGCGTGCGCACGCGTCTGGCGGACATCGTGGCCTTGCGCAATCTGATGTGGTCATTGACGGAATCTCTGTGCCACGACCCCGAGCCGCGCAAGGACGGCTCGGTGGTTCCGAGATTGGAAGCCGCAGCCACCGTCCGCTATTTCGGCACGCAAATGATGTCGCAGCTCAAGCCCGTGTTCAACACGATTTTGGGCGGGTCGCCCATCATGCAGGTTTCGAGCTGGCTGGACATGAAGAATCCGGAAATCAGCCCGCTGATCGACTGCTATTTCCAGGGCACGGACCAGGAGGCGGGGGAACGGCTCAAGCTCATCAAACTGTTGTGGGATGCGTTGGGCAGCGAATTTGGCGGGCGGCATGAGTTGTACGAGCACAACTATGCAGGCAATAACGAACAGGTACGGCTGGACATGTTGCGCCATTGCGAAAGCAGCGGCGTGCTGACGCAGTGCCGCTCCCTGGTGGATCAATGCATGTCGGATTACTCCCTGGAAGGCTGGACGCAACCGGGTTGGCAATTTGATGGCAAATGCCAGGACCGGGTCTGAAATCCATTCAGGGAGGAGATTGCAATGCTGTATGCAGGAAAATGGGATCGCAACGGCCTGGACTACCAGGCCCTGAAGAATCAGTGGCACGTGGTGGCCCGCTCCGAAGACGTGGTCGCCGGCCAGGCCAAGGCGATCCGGCTGCTGGGCGAGGACCTGGTGCTGTGGCGTGACGGCAAGGGCCGCATCCAGGCCTGGAAGGATTACTGCGGCCACCGCGGGGCGAAGCTGTCGCTGGGCTGCGTCAAGGACGGTGAAATCGAGTGCCCCTATCACGGCTGGCGCTTCAATGCCGGCGGTAAATGCACCCGGGTCCCGGCCCACCCGGACCAAGCTGCTCCCGCTTCTAATCGCCTGATATTCCGCCATCACGCCGAGGAGCGTTATGGGTTGATTTGGTGCAGCCTGCTGAAACCCACGCGCCCCCTGCCTGAATTCCCGCAATGGGAAGACGGGAGTTTCCGCAAGGTATTTGCCGGCCCGTACTTCTACAAAGGCAACGCGCTGCGTTCAGTGGAAAACTTCCTGGATGCCTCGCATTTCCCCTTCGTGCATGCACACCTGAATGGCGACCCCGAGGCGCCCGAGCCGCTGAAGGATTACCAGGTTTTCAAGGACGAGCGCGGGCTGCATACGTCGGAAATCACCGTGTTCCAGCCTTATGGCGATCATCGCGGCATTCCCGTGACTTCGCGTTATACCTACTGGGTTTTCAATCCCACGACGGCTTATTTTGTCAAGAAAACCGGTGAAACCGAGCGCTTCTGCACCTTCCTGAATGCCACGCCGGTGGACGCGGACGAGTGCATCATCTGGCTGATCGTCGCCATCAATTTTGGCGAGAATTTGACGGAGGAACAAATCCTGTTCCGTCAGGACAAGGTGTTCGAGCAGGACAGGCTGATCGTCGAATCGCAGCGTCCTGCGCGCCTGCCCCTGGACATGCACCAGGAAATGCATGTGCGCAGCGACAAGCTGGGCATCGAATACCGTGGTTGGATCAAGGAGCTGGGGATGGAAACCCAGGCGCAGCGGGAAAGTGCCGCGCCGGCAACGGTGGTTTTGAGCTGACGGGGCCGCCATGAATTCATTTGAACAACGCCGACTGCTGCTGGCGGAGCGGGAATCAAATGCCAGAACCTACGCCCGCGGCATCGACCGCGTCATCAGCCGGGGTGAGATTGCCCGGGTTTATGACAGCCAGGGGCGGGAGTATATTGACTGCCTGGCTTGCGCCGGTGCGCTGCCCCTGGGCCACAACCACCCGCTGATTCAGGAGAAGGTGGCTGAATTCCTGAGATCCGGCCAGTTGCAACAAGCCCTGGATATTGCCACTCCCGCCAAGCTGGATTTCGTCGAGGCGCTGTACCGGGCTTTGCCGGCCAGGTTTGCGGAGGATGCCCGCGTTCAGTTCTGCGGACCTTCCGGCTCGGACTGTGTGGAGGCGGCTCTCAAGTTATTCAAAACGGCCACCGGGCGCCGTTCGGTACTGGCTTTCCAGGGCGCCTACCATGGCATGACCATGGGCTCGCTGGGCATGATGGGCAATTTGGGTCCCAAGGCCGCCGTCAGCGGCTCTCCGGCGGAAATACAGTTCCTGCCTTTTCCTTATGCCTATCGCAGTCCTTTCGGGGTGGGTTCCCGGGAAACTGAGCAGTTGTCGCTGGCATTCATTGAGAATCTGCTGTCCGATCCTGAAAGCGGTGTGACCAAGCCGGCCTTGCTGATCGTGGAGCCTATTCAGGGCGAAGGGGGCTGCATTCCGGCCAGTGCCGAGTGGCTGCGTGGCCTGCGCGAGATTACTGCACGCCATGATGTACCCCTGGTGCTGGACGAGGTTCAATCCGGGTTTGGGCGCAGCGGCGACATGTTTGCCCATGAATATGCCGGCATCGTGCCGGATGCCATTTTGATGTCCAAGGCGGTGGGCGGCGGATATCCGCTGGCCGTGATGGCCTACCACCGCAAGTATGACCGTTGGGGGCCTGGCGCCCACGCCGGCACATTCCGCGGCAACCAGATTGCCCTGGTCAGCGGCGCGGCCACACTGGAGTATCTGCAGCGCCCTGGCGTGCTGGAGCATGTGCGGCAAATGGGCCAATTGTTGCGCCGGCGGCTGGACGCGCTGCAGCAGCGGTTTGCCTGTATCGGCGAAATTCGGGGGCGGGGGCTGATGCTGGGAATCGAATTGATCGATCCCCAGGGGCCCAGGGATAGCCATGGCCGGCCGCCAGCCCATGGCAGCCTGGCCAAGGCCCTCAAGCGTGCCTGCCTGGAGCGGGGACTGATCATCGAAACCGGTGGCCGGCACGGCGCCGTGATGCGCATGCTGCCGCCGCTGGTGGTTTCAGCCGACGACATCGAGGAAATCAGCCGGCGTTTCGAAGCAGCGCTGTCCAGTGCCTGGCCCGCGGCTCCCGTGCCGGGGGCCATACCCGAGGCCGCCTTGGCCATTTGAATTGGGATGACAAAGTGAATCAGCCCGTTTACGACATCATCGGCATAGGCTTCGGCCCTGCCAATATCGCGCTGGCCATTGCGCTGGAGGAACAGGCTCCGCAATTGTCGGTGCGCTTCCTGGAGCGGCGGGAATCCACCGTGTGGCAGCCCGGCATGCTGCTGGAGGGGTCGGACATTCAAAACCATCCCTTGCGCGACCTGGTGACGCCGCGCAACCCGCGCAGCCGCTATACCTTCACCAATTTCCTGCATGAGCACAACCGGCTCTACGAACACTTGAATCTGCCGCTGCATTACCCGCTGCGGCTGGAGTATTCACAGTATGTGAGCTGGGTGGCGGGCTGTTTTGCGCAGCAGGTGGAATATGGCTGTGACGTCGCGGACATCATTCCGGAGATGGCGGACGACGGCTCGGTGGCGCATTACCGCGTGCCTTGCGCCAATGGCACGCAATACCTGGCCCGCTGCGTGGTGCTTGCGCCTGGGCGCAGCCGCAATATTCCCCAGCCTTTTCGCAGCATGAGCGATGCGCGCGTCGTACACCTGGACGACTACTTGCCGGCGCTGGAGCAGCTCAAGGCGGCGGGCGGCGGGCGCCTCGCAGTGGTCGGGGGCAGCCAGAGCGCGGTGGAAATCCTGCTGCATGCCAGTGCCGAGCCTTTGCTCACGCACGTGCTGGGCATCACGCGGAACTTCGGCTATCGGCAAAAGGACACGAGCCCGTTTTCCGACGAGGTCTATTTCCCGGCCTTCGTGGACGCCTTCTTCAAGGCCAGCGCCAAGAACAAGGATCGCCTGCGCCGGGAGCTGGTGTTCACCAACTATTCCTCGGCGGACATCGACGTGCTCAACCAGCTCTACGTCAAGCGCTACGCCAACCGGTTGCAGGGCAAGAACAGCCTGGAGTTGCTGACGTGCATGGCGATCGAGGGCTGCGAAGCCGGCGCCGAAGGCGTGACGCTGCGCATGCGCCACTTCCTGGAGGAGGAAACCCCGCGCCAGGAGACCGTGGACCTGGTGGTGCTGGCCACGGGCTTCCTGGACCTGGGCGAAGGCCCCAAGCACGAGCCCTGGCCGCGCCTGATGCAGACCGTCTCGCCGCGCCTGGCGGCGCAGCGCAACCCGGTGGACGTCGGCCTGGACTACCGGGTGCAGCTCCAGGGCGCGGCGGACCAGGGGGCGCCGCTGTACCTGAACGGCCTGTGCGAGTCCTCCCACGGCATGGGCGATGCTGGCTCGTTCAGCCTGCTGGCGCTGCGCTCGCAGGCCATCGTGCAGTCGGTGCTGCAGCGCCTGGCGCTGCCGGCGACCGGGCATGCCCGTGTCGGCGCTTGAGCAACTGCTGCGGGCGCCGGCGGGCTGGGCGCTGCGGGCTGACGCGGCGGTGCCCGCGCCGGTGCCGCCCAAGCTGCCGCCGCGCTGCGAGCTGGCCGTCGTCGGGGCCGGGCTGACGGGGCTGGCCGCGGCGCTCACCGCCGCCCAGGCCGGCTGCTCGGTGGTGCTGCTGGAATCGCACCGGGTGGGCAGCGGGGCGACCGGGCGCAACTCGGGCTTTGTCATCCCCATCACGGCGCGCATCGGCCCCGGGCAGTTGCGCCAATGGCTGGGCGCACAGGCGCCGGCCTTCACGGCGGCGCTGGGGACGGCCGCCGCGGCGCTGTTGGCCGAGCCGGGCGCCAATGCCGCGCGCAAGGGCTGGATGCAACTGTTCCTGGAGCCGCCCTCGTCGGAACAACAGGCGCTGGCGCAAGCTTGGGCGGACCTGGGCGTGCGTGCGCGGCTGCTGCAGGCGTGCGACGTGCAGGCACTGGCGGGCACGTCGCACTACCAGGGCGGCATGCTGCTGGAGGACGGCGGCCAGATCGACCCGCTGGCCCTGGCCCGCGCGCTGGCCGACCGTTGCCGCGCGCTGGGCGTCGTGGTGGCGGAGCACTGCCCGGTCACCGAGGTGCGCCCCGGCGAGGGCGATGCCTGGCAGACCCTGCACACGCCCGCCGGTACCGTGCAGGCGCGCCGCGTTCTCATGGCGGGCAATGCGTACAGCCATGAAGCGCTGCGTCCGGCGGCCCGCCATTCGGTGCCCCTGGAACTGGTGCTTGGGCAGTTCGACCTCGCGCCCGCCGCCCTGCGCGAGATATTGCCTGCCGACATTCCGTTTTCCGACAACTGCCGCGACATGTGGTTCTTCCGCAAGACGCCGCAGGGAAAACTGATGACGGGATGGTTCGCGCTCAATCGCCACGCGTCGGCATCCAGCCATGCCGAGCATTTGCGGCAACGGATCCAGACGGTATTTGGCGTGAAGCCCGCGCCCTCGGAAGATATTTGGGGCGGCCGCGTGGGGCTCACCCCCGACGGCCTGCCTCGCCTGTTTGCGCAAGGCGCCGGGGTGTGGGCCTGGAGCGGCTGCAATGGGCGCGGACTGGCTTTGTCTTATATGGTGGGCCAGACTTTGGCCCGGCAATTGATCTGCGGTGCACCGGAACTTCTGCCACCGGTCCACAAACCCTTGCATGGCCGGGTTTTCGTGCAATGGCTTGCTCAAGCCGCCATTGCCGGCGACCGCTGGAGGCGTGCCCGGGTCAGTATCCCCATTGTCGATTGACGCAGGGGTTTGACCTAAATTCACATGGGAAATAATTCAGTGGCCACCTGCGCCTTCCATTATCAGGAATACACAAGCCTGCGTGCCGATCTGATAGACCAGATGATCAGCCAGTATCCTCTGGCTTTGGTGTGCAGTGAATACCAAGGGGTCATGCACGCCAGCCACATACCCTTGTTCCGTGACGCGGACCGCAGCTTGTTCGGCCATGTGGATCGCCGGAATCTGCAGTTCCAGGGGCGAGGCGTTTTCCCCGCCAAGCTGGTGTTCATGGGGCCGCAGAGCTACATACCTCCAGAGGCTTACCATAGCCGACAATTGCCTACCTGGAATTACGTTTCTGTGCATATGGATGTGAAAATCCAGGTGGTGGACCATCCGGAAGCGGTGCAGCACGTGCTGCACGCTACTGCGGCCAGGCTGCAGCCGGCGGACGCTCCCTATCAATTCGATGCGGCCGACTCGCGTGTCATCAAGTATCTTCCCCATATCCTCGGCTTGAGGATTCATTCACACCATGAGGAAGGGCGGTTCAAACTCTCACAGGACAAGCCGCACGCGGATCGCGAAGCCGCGCTGGAGTATTTGCTGCAGCAGCATGGGGCCTGCCGGCGTGAATTGATGGCCACGCTGCTGAATTTTTCGGAATGCGCAAGAGCGGAATGAGGGCCAGCAATACTCTCCTGGCCGGGCATTTTTCGCAGCGCAACGTCGTGCTGGACGCGAGCCAGCGCCGTGCCTGCGACGTCCTGGACGGCTTGCAGGCACGCATCCCGTCACGGCTGGCTCCGTTGCGCCGTGCCCCCGCGCTGGGCGCCTACCTCTGGGGCGAGCCCGGACGAGGCAAGACCATGCTGATGAATGGCCTGTTCAGCACGGCCGCCCATCCGGCGCGGCGCATCCACTACCACCAGTTCCTGCGCGACCTGCACCGTGGCCGCGCCCAAGCGGAAAAAAGCCAGGCGGA
The DNA here is from genome assembly GCF_034427735.1 of Azohydromonas lata. Lineage (NCBI taxonomy): Bacteria > Pseudomonadati > Pseudomonadota > Betaproteobacteria > Burkholderiales > Sphaerotilaceae > Azohydromonas > Azohydromonas lata. The sequence goes on along the minus strand of NZ_JAXOJX010000033.1, from coordinate 50,180 downwards.
TTACCTGGGCACGTTGGCGCGCAAGGTGGCGCAGCAGTGCCGGATATTCTGTCTGGACGAGTTTCACCTGCACGACGTGGCGGATGCCATCTTGATGGAGCGCTTTTTGGCCGTGCTCCTTGACGAGCGTGTGCTGGTGATATTGACGTCGAATTATGCGCCTGAACAATTGCTGCCGGATCCGCTGCTCCATCGGCATGCCCTGCCGTTGATTGCGTTGATCGGGAAGCACATGAGCATCGTGCGGCTGGATGGCGAGAGGGATTATCGCTATCGCGAGCCCCCTTGCCGCCAGCATTATCTTCACCCTTGCGGCGAGGCCACGGACCAGGCTTTGCAAAACCTGGTGCACACGCTGGGCATGTCGTTGCGTCGCGGCCCGGACCGTATTTCTCTTCATGGCCGCTCCATTCCCGTGCGCGGCTTGGGAGAGGATGGCGTCTGGTTCGATTTTCAGTCCATTTGCCTGGGGCCGCGCTCGCATCTGGACTACCTGGAAATTTCCGAGCGCTGGAGCGGGGTGGTCGTGTCGGACATGCTTCAGTCTCAACTGAACAAGGCCGATGGCTTGCGCCGCTTCATTTGGCTGGTGGATATTCTCTACGACCGTCGCCGGCGCCTGCTGCTGGGCGGGGAGTGGCCCGTGGAGCAGATGTTGCGCGACGTTCCCTGCGCCGTGGACATGGAGCGCACCCTGAGCCGGCTTGCCGAGATGCAATCCGCATCCTTTGCCGTTGCAACACCTCTGGAAATGAGTCCCTTATGCCCATAGTCAGAATCGAAGATTCCCGCCCGCGCAGCAGGGCCGAGCGCCAAGCCGTCATTCAATGCATATTCGACGGCTTGAAATCCGTGTTCGGTGTGAGCGACGAGGAACTGCAGGCAAGGTATCAGGTGCTCGATCCGGACGGTTTTGTTCCGCCCGGCGTGGGCGCCGTCAATTACATGCAGTTGGAGATTACGGTGTTCGCGGGGCGCAAGGCGGAGACGAAAAAGAAGCTGTATGAAGTTCTGGCGCAGAATTTGTCGGCCTTGCTCGGTGTTGCGCCTGAATCCATTTTGATTTTGCTGGTCGAGCATCCCATGGAAAACTGGGGTATGCGCGGCGGCCGCCTGGGCAGCGAAATTGATTTCGGCTACTGCGTGAACGTCTGAGGGACATGAGCATGGGCGCGACAGTCGCGGCAGTGGAACCCTTGGCGCTTCGGCGCACCCTGGCCGGGTTTGCCACCGGCGTGGTGGTGGTGGCCACGCACCAGCCCGGCATGGGGAACGTCGGCCTGACGGTCAATTCGTTCGCCGCCGTCTCGCTGGAGCCGCCGCTGGTGTTGTGGTGCCTGCGCAAGAGCTCCAGGCTGCTGGGCGCCTTCGTCAGGAGCGGGAAGTTCTCCGTCAGCGCCTTGACGGAGTTTCAGCTGGAGCCCTGCAACCATTTCGCCTCCCGCGAGCCCGGCAAGCGGGGCGACGGTTATTTCCGGCCCGGTGCGCAGGACGTTCCGGTGGTGCGTGAAGCCAACGCGGGCCTGGTCTGCCGCGTCAAGCGGCACTTCGAGGAAGGCGACCACGTGGTCTTCATCGGCGAGGTGCTAGAGGCCTTTTCCCGCGCGGAGCCCGCCGGGCCGCTGGTGTTTTTCGGAGGGCGCTTTCATCACGCCCTGCCCATGGGCTGACAACGCCGCGAGCGGTTTCCCGCGCGGGCCGCTTCAGCCGTCCACCCGCGCGCAGCTGCCGCGGCCCATGGAATGGGCCAGCCGCTTCAATGCCGGCACGAAGCGCTGCTGCAGGTCGTTGCTGGACACCGCCGCCTTGGCGAACACCAGGTTCATGGCCGCCAGCAGGCGCGATCCGGCGTGCACCGGCACCGCCACGGCAGCGAAGTTCGCCTGGGGTATCGACTCGCCCTCATTGACCGCGTAGCCCCGCTCCAGGGTCTCTTCCACCAGGCGCCAAACGCAGGGCTCGTCGCGGGCGAGCTCTCCGAGCCGGTCATCGCGCCGACGCAGCAGCTCCAGCAGCGCTTCGCGCTTGCCTTCGCCGGCCGCGGGCCAGGTATGCAAGGCCTATGGCCAGGGGCATGCGCTCGCCGATCCTCGTCCGGTGCTGCGACAGCGCGCTCCAGCGGTGGGTGGACTCGCGCACGGCCATGAAGCCCGCTTGCGCCGTGGCGAGGTCGCAGGGCCACACCAGCTCGCGCACGGCGGCCTGCATCGCCGGCAGCGCGATGTGCCCCACCCAGCCTTCGTCCTCGAACCCCTCGCTCAACCTTCGCACCTCGAAGGTCAGGGTGTATTGACCATCGCGCTCGCCCTGGCGCACGGGCTCCTTGGTCGGGGTAAACCCATGGCCGGATGTGCACTGGGTGCACGCAGTTTACGGTTTGCAACGGCACAACGACAGTGCGTCCCGTCGCGGCAATCCACCGCACCAGCCCATGGATGCCACGGTCCCGGCGCTCCCCGCACGCCGGTTCTCCTGCACCCATTCCGATCGCCGACACCGTGTCGCCTGGGGCCGCTGCCCATGGCGCGAGGAGTACTCATGCCCGTGCAACTGAAATGCCTGTCCCACACGCCGCTGCGCGGCCTCAACGACCCCGGCGCGGAGGTCATTGCCGAAGTGGACGCCGTGCTGGCCAAGTGCCGCGCCGAGGTTGAAGCCTACGATCCGGAGCTGATCGTGGTGTTCGCGCCGGACCACTACAACGGCCTCTTCTACGACCTGATGCCGCCCTTCGTCATCGCCACCGCCGCCGAGTCGGTGGGCGACTACCAGACGAAGCCGGGTCCGCTGTCGGTGCCCGGCGGCCTGGCGCTGGAGCTGGCCAGGCACCTCCTGGACAGCGACCTGGACATCGCCATCTCGCACCGGCTGCAGGTGGACCACGGCTGCACGCAGACCCTGCAGGAGATGACGGGCAGCCTGGAGCGCTACCCGGTGATTCCCATCATCATCAACTCGGTGGCGCCGCCCTTTGGCCCGTACCGCCGCATTCGCAAGCTGGGCCAGGCCGTCGGCAGCTTCATTGCCAGGCTGGGCAAGCGGGTGCTGATCCTGGGCACCGGCGGCCTCTCGCACGAGCCGCCCGTCCCGCTGCTGGCCGACGCGCCGCAGGACGTTGCCGACTTCCTGATTGCCGGGCGCAACCCGACGCCGGAGTTCCGCGCCGCCCGCCAGGCCCGCACCATCGCCACGGGAAAGATTTTCGGCACGCCGCAGTGCGGCCTGACGCCGCTCAATCCCGAGTGGGACAAGGCCTTCATGCGGCTGCTGATCGAAGGCCGCCTGGAGCAGGTCGATGCCTTTCGCATCGACGAGATCTCCAAGGCGGCCGGCCGCTCGACGCACGAAGTCCGCACCTGGGTCGCCGCCTTTGCCGCGCTGCAGGCCGTCGGCGACTACAGCGCGCGCGAAGACTACTACCGCCCCATCAACGAATGGATTGCCGGCTACGGCGTGGTCAGCGCCGCGACCGTCTGAAACGTCCTGCCCTTCACAACCGAGGCCCAAGCCATGAGCAAGATTGAAATCGCCCCGCTGCAGATCCCGAGCGCCGAGGACATCGTCCAGCGAGCCCAGGACATGATCCCCATGCTGCGCGAGCGCGCGCAGGCTTGCGAGGCCAACCGCATGGTTTCCAAGGAAACCATACAGGCCTTCCAGGACGCGGGATTTTTCAGAATCCTCCAGCCCAAGCGCTGGGGCGGCTACGAAATGCACCCCAACGTTCTCAACAAGGTGCTGATGGAGCTGGCCCGCGGTTGCCCGTCCAGCGCCTGGAACGTGATGGTGCTGGGCGTCCACCCCTTCGAGGTCGGCCTGCTGCCGGCCCGCGTGGGGGACGAGCTGTGGGCGCAGGACAGCAGCGTCCTGGTCTCCTCGTCCTACGCGCCCTTCGGCACCGTGGACAAGGCCGAGGGCGGTTATGTGCTCAACGGCGAATGGCTCACCTCCAGCGGCTGCGACCATGCCGCGGGCGGCGCCTTCGTCGGCGGGCGGGTGCAGGAGCAGGGCGAGACCGTGTTCTGCTCCTTCTGGGTGCAGCGCAGCCAGTTCGACATCGTCGATGACTGGCATGTGGTCGGCCTGGCCGGCACCGGCAGCAAGAAGCTGTGCCTGCGCAACGCCTTTGTCGCCGGCTACCGCAGCCATGTCATCGGCGCGTATGACGAAAGCTCGCACGGCGGCGTGAACAACCTCTACAAGATGCCGTTCTTCTACGTGTTCTACGCGGCCGTGTCGTCCGTCATCATCGGCATGGCCCGCGGCATGGCGGACCTCTACATCGAGCACATGAAGCTGCGGCAGAATATCAACCAGGCCGTGGGCGCCGCGGTGAACGATCCGTTCATCAAGGGCCGGCTGGGCGAGGCCCACGCCAAGATCCTGGGGGCGACCTCGCGCGTGCTGCAGAACACGGACGAGGCCTGGAGCTACGCATCCCAGGGCCGGCTGGTGCCGCTGGACGTGCGCATCCGCCATTTCTCCACCAACCAGTTCACGGGCGGCGAGTGCTTCGATGCGGCGCACATGATCTTCAAGAAGACCTCCACCCGCGGCATCTGGATGAACAGCCCGCTGCAGCGCCAGATGCGCGACATCCTGGTGGGCGCCAACCACATCACGCAGAACCAGGACAACATCGGCGAGCTGCTGGGCGGCCACCTGCTGGGCAATCCGCTGCCGCAGCCCAATCCCTTCGGTGCCAAGGCTTGAGCGGGGGCGCGCAATGAGCAAGGAGATCAACCAGCGGCTGGACTGGGTCCCCAACGCGCGGCTGGGGGCCATGCCGACGGTGTCGTCGGAGCACCATCGCTACGGCATGCGCCACTTCGCGGTGGGCGTGACCATCATCACGGCCGGCCATGGCGCGGCGCGCGCCGGCCTGACGGCCACGGCGGTGTGCTCCGTGACCGCCGATCCGCCGCGGCTGGTGGTGTTCGTCAACAAGAACGTCGCCGCCAGCCAGAGGGTGCTCGACAGCGGGGCTCTGTGTGTGAACGTGCTGGCCGGAGATCAGGAGGAGGTGGCCAAGGTCTTCGCGGGCATGCTCCAGGACGTGCACGGCCTTGCGCGCTTCGAGCACGGCCTGTGGAACGAGATCGCCACCGGCGCGCCGGCCCTCGACGGTGCCCTGGCCAACTTCGACTGCCGGGTCATCAAGGTGTTTGACGAGAGCACCCACCACGCCTTTCTGTGCGAGGTGCTCGCCACGCGCGAGCGCAACGACGGCGAGGCGCTGATCTACCTGAACGGCAGCTTCCACCGCGTTGCGCAGTGAACGCGCGGGCGGGCCGGCGCTGCTGAACAGGCGGCGTTGCGGCCGCGGTTCTTGAAGACCTCAAGCCGCAGGCCCGGCCCCCCGGCGCAATCTCCTCCAGCGCCGCCGCACGAAGCGCCACAGCGTGACCGTCACCGCCAGCGCCACCGCCACGCCCACGGCCAGCACGGCGAAGAAGACCACCGGGTGCGTCCACGACAGCCACAGCAGCCCCGGCACGGCGGCGTCGCCGGCCAGTGACAAGGCGAGATTGGAAAAGGGCTCCGGCGAGGTGTTCACCGCCGCGCGCGTCGTGGCCTTGCCGGCGTGGGCCGTGGCGGCCAGGGTGCCGCCCAAGAGGGCCGTCACCGTGCCCCAGGTCAACGCGTCGCCGCCGAAGGCGCCGGCCATGGCGGCCGTGGCCAGCGCGGCACCGGCCGGGATGCGTATGAAGGTGTGCACGGCATCCCACAGCGAGTCCAGCGCCGGCACCTTGTCAGTGACGAACTCCACCACCACCATCGCGCCCGCCGCGCCCAGCACCAGCGGCTGCTGCAGCACCTGAAGCCCCGGCGGCAGCGTCACCCACTGCAGCCAGCCGGCCAGGCCGGTGAGGAAGACCGCGGCGTAGAGCCGCAGGCCGCTGCTGTAACCCAGCGCCGCGGCCAGGGCGGCGAGCTGGGCCAGGTTCTGCGGGGCGGCGGCATCCATCACGAAGTTGCAATGGAGGGCCGCGCCGCCGGTTTCAGCGCCCTCGGGGCCCTTATCGCGCCTCGGCGATGCGCTGCGCCAGGTGCGCCAGCGCCTCTTCCACCTGGTCGATCAGGATCAGGCACAGGTCGCCCGGCTCCAGGCGGGAGAGGGCAGAGTCGATGGCGACGAACTCGCCGCGTATCTCCTCCACGTGCCGCGTGCGCGCCGCGCCTTGCAGGCCCTGGCGCAGCAGGCCGATCACCTCGCCGTCGGCACGGCCGCGCTGCGCGGCGTCCTGGTAGAGCACGACCTCGTCGAAGGCCGCGCCCAGGATCTGCGTCTGCTCGGTGATGTCCTCGTCGCGCCGGTCGCCCGCGCCGCTGATGACCACCGAGCGTTTCTTGGCCGGCATGGTCGAGATGGCCGCCACCAGCGCCCGCATGGCGTCGGGGTTGTGGCCGTAGTCGGCGATCAGCGTGGCGCCGCGATAGTCCATGACGTTGAAGCGCCCCGGCGCGTTGTGCGCGTCGTTGACGAAGCTGGCCAGCCCGCGGCGCACCGCGTCCCAGCTCAGCCCCGAGGCCCAGGCCGCCGCCACCGCCGCCATCACGTTCTCGACCTGGAAGCCGATCGAGCCGCCCCGCGTCAGCGGGATGTCGCGCAGCGGCAGGCTCTCGCGCCAGGTGCCTTCGGCCGCGACCACCGCGTCGCCGTCCACGAACACCGTGCGCTGGCCCTGCGCGCGGTGCGTGGCCATGATCGGGTGGTGCCGGTCGGCGGCAAAGAAGATGACCTTGCCCGGGCACACGCCGGCCATGGCCGCCACCGTCGGGTCGGCGGCGTTGAGCACCGCGTAGCCGCTCTCGGCCACGTTGTGGACGATCACGCGCTTGAGCACGGCCAGGTCGTCCAGCGTGGTGATGTAGTTCAGGCCCAGGTGGTCCCCGGCGCCGATGTTGGTCACCACCGCGACGCTGCAGCGGTCGAACCCCAGGCCCTCGCGCAGCACGCCGCCGCGGGCGGTCTCGAACACGGCCGCGTCCACCTCCGGGTGCAGCAGCACGTTGCGGGCGCTCTTTGGGCCGCTGCAGTCGCCGCTGTCGGTCTGGCGGCCGTTGACGTAGACGCCGTCGGTGTTGGTCATGCCCACGCGCATGCCGGCGCTGGCAAACAGGTGGGCGATGAGCCGCGTCGCCGTCGTCTTGCCGTTGGTGCCGGTGACGGCCACCACGGGGATGCGCCCGTCGTCGCCCGGGGCGTAGAGGTGGCTGATCATGGCCTCGCCCACGTTGCGGCCCTTGCCGAACGAGGGCGACAGGTGCATGCGCAGGCCCGGCGCGGCGTTGACTTCCACCACGCCGCCGCTTTGCTCCTCCAGCGGGCGCAGCACGCTCTCGGCCACCACGTCCACGCCGCAGATGTGCAGGCCGATCATCTGCGCCGCCGCCACGGCGCGGGCGGCCACGTCGGGGTGCACGTCGTCCGTCACGTCGGTGGCGCTGCCGCCGGTGGAGAGGTTGGCGTTGTTGCGCAGGATGACGCGGCGGCCCTTCTCGGGCACGGACTCCGGCGTCAGGCCCTGGTCGGCCAGGCGCGTCAGCGCGATGTCGTCCAGCCGGATCTTGGTCAGCGAGGTGGCGTGGCCGTCGCCGCGGCGCGGGTCGGCGTTGACCTGCTCCACCAGCTCGCGCACGGTGTGGCGCCCGTCGCCTGCCACGTTGGGCGGGTCGCGCCGCGCGGCGGCCACCAGGCGGTTGCCCACCACCAGCAGCCGGTAGTCGCAGCCGGGCAGGTATTTCTCCACCAGCACGTCGCCGATCTCGGCCGCGGCCTTGTAGGCGCTCTCCAGGTGCTCGCGCGTGACGACGTTCACCGTCACGCCCTTGCCCTGGTTGCCGTCCTGCGGCTTGAGCACGACCGGCAGGCCGATTTCCTGAGCCACGGCCCACGCCTCCTCGACGCTGGACACCGGGCGGCCGATGGGCACCGGCACCCCGGCGGCGGCCAAGAGCTTCTTCGTCAAATCCTTGTCCTGAGCGATGGACTCGGAGACGGCGCTGGTGGTGTCCACCTCGGCGGCCCAGATGCGGCGCTGCTTGGCGCCCCAGCCGAACTGCACCAGCGAGCCCTCGGTGAGGCGCCGGTAGGGAATGCCGCGCGCCAGGGCGGCGGTGACGATGGAGCCGGTGGAGGGGCCCAGGCGCACGTCCTCATCCTTCTCGCGCAGGGCGGCCAGGGCGGCGTCCAGGTCGAAGGGGGCGTCGGCCAGGGCGGTTTCCACGAGCTCGCGCGCGGTCTGGAAGGCCATGCGGCCCACGGCTTCCTCGGTGTACTCGACCACCACCTGGTAGACGCCGGCCTCCAGCGTGGGCTGCACGCGGCTGAAGCTCACGGGGCAGCCGGCCTGGGCCTGCAGGCCCAGCGTGGCGGTTTCGAGCACATGGGCCAGCGAGGCGCCGGCGTGCAGCGGCGCCAGGGCCGGGAAGCGCCGGCGCAGCCGGTTTTCCAGGCCCGGCAGGCCGTCGATGGCGTTCTCGGCGCCTTCACAGGCCACCACGGCCTCGATGGCGGTATGGCGGCTCCACAGGTTGGGGCCGCGCAGGGCACGGATGCGGGAGACGTTCATCAGTGGGTCGGGTTCTGGTTGCGCGCGAGCTCGGCGGCGAAGGTTTCGATGCCGGCACGGATCAGGGCAGGGGCGATGCCCAGGGCCCAGGCGGCGGACACGGCCGGCAGCACGCCTTCGGCGCGTTGCGGCGTGCCCCAGGCGCCCAGCTCCAGGCGCTGCGGCGTCGTGTCCGGCGCCAGCAGCTCGGCGCTGCCGCCGTTCAGCCGCACGGCGCGGCCGCCCGCGGCCACGTGCGCGTCCAGCGCGGGGTTGGCCGCGTCCAGGGCGTAGAGGATGGTGTCGCCGTCGCACAGCGAGGCCAGCGCGGCGATGCGCTCGTCGCCGGCGTTGAGCACCGCGACGCCCTCGTCCAGCACCACGTCCACCTGGGTGCGCAGCACCTTGGGCAACTGGTCGGCGTCGCGGATATCGTGCTCGGCCAGCGTCTCGGCGCCTTCCAGGTCCGTCACGATGCCGATGTTGCAGCGGTCGTAGGGCAAGCCGTCGCGCAGGATGGACAGCGGGCCGTTCTCGACCACGGCCGCCTCGATGCGGCGGTTCATCAACAGCCGGTGGCCGCTGGCCCAGTCGGCGCGGTTGCCGCCCTGCACGGGGCGGTTCTCCAGGAACAGGCCATCGCGGCAGGCCAGGCCCACGGGCAGGCCGCGCAGGTGCAGCAGCCAGGCGATCAGCCGCGCCGTGACGTGCGTCTGCCGCGTGCCGGCCACGCCCACGATGGGAATGCGCCCGCTCTCGCCCTCGGCGAAGAGGTGGTCCACGATGGCGCGGCCCACCGGCTGCGGCGTGCCCACGGCCGGCTTCAGGTGCATCAGCAGACCGGGGCCGGCGTTGACCTCGACGATGGCGCCGCGCTGGCCGTCCAGCGGCTTGCTGATGTCCTCGGCCACCATGTCGATGCCGGCGATGTCCAGGCCGACGACCTTGGCCGCCAGCACCGCCATGGCGGCGACCTCGGGGTGCACTTCGTGTGTGCAATCGAAAGCCATGTTGCCGTTGCGCTGGATCAGCACGCGGCGGCCCGCGGCGGGAACGGAGCCGGCGTCCAGCCCCTGGCGCTGCAGGAGCTGGCACATCACGGGCTCGCGCTCCAGGCGTATCGTTTCCAGCGGCAGGTCCTCGGCCTCGCCGCGGCGGGGGTCGGAGTTGAGCTGGCTGTCTATGAGCTGGGTGACGGTGCCCTGGCCGTCGCCGGTGATCCACAGGCTCTCGCCACGCGCCGCGGCCACGAGCTTGCCGCCCACCACCAGCAGCCGGTGCTCGTTGCCGCGCACGTAGCGCTCCACGATCACCTCGGAGCCTTCGGCGTCGGCGATGCCGAAAGCGGCCTCGATGTCGGCCTGCGCCGTCAGCTCCAGCGACACGCCGCGGCCGTGGTTGGCGTCCGACGGCTTCACGACGACGGGAATGCCGATGTCTTGCGCCGCTTCCCAGGCCTCGGCCGGGCTTTCGACGACTTGCCCTTCCGGCACCGGCACGCCGCAGGCGGCCAGCAGGGTCTTGGTGAGGTCCTTGTCGCCGGCGATGCCCTCGCCGATGGCGCTGGTGCGGTCGGTCTCGGCCGTCCAGATGCGGCGCGAGCGCGCGCCGTAGCCGAGCTGCACCAGGTTGCCGCTGTTGAGGCGGATGTGCGGGATGCGGCGGTCGGTGGCCGCCTCGACGATGGCGGCGGTGGAGGGGCCGAGGTAGCAGTCGTCAAGCTCCTCGCGCACCACGTTGACGGCGGCGCCCACGTCGAAGGGCCGCTCGTTGATGGCGGCCATCAGCAGCGCGTGGCCTTGGGCCAGCGCCGCGCGCGCCACCTGCTCGTCGCGGGCACGGAACACCATGCGGTAGACGCCGTGCTGCGAGGTGCTGCGCGTCTGGCCGAAGCCCGTGGGCATGCCCGCCAGGTTGAGCAGCTCGATGACGACGTGCTCCAGGATGTGGCCGGCCCAAGTGCCTTCGCGCAGCCGCTCCACGAAGCCGCCGCGCTCGCCCACGCCGCAGTGGTGCTCCATCAGGTTGGGCAGCAGCCCAAGCAGCCGGTCGGTAAAACCGGGCAGCAGGTTGGAGGGAAAGTCCTCCAGCTCACCGAGGTCCAGCCAAACTTCCAGGGCGGGACGGTAGGTCCAGATGTTGGGCCCGCGCAGGTGGTTGATGCGCAGCAGCCGTATGTCGTTCTTGGGGCTCATGGTCAGTAATGCTGTCCCGGTCGAGTGCGGGATTGTGCAGCCCGCGCAAAGTGTGGTTTCCGCCCCACGGGGCGCAAGGCGTAAGAGTTGCCCGCTTGCGCGAAAATCCTGCGCCCCCGGCGTGCGCCGGTGGCGCTCAAAGCCCATGCCAAATTCAATATCCGCTCCCTTGTCCGGTGATGCCGGCGCCGCCTGGCGCACAGCCTTGCCATCCCGCCTCGAAGCTGGCGACAACGTGTTGGCGACGCTCCAGGTTGACCTCGACGCCCAATTGCGCTTTGCCCAGGGTGCCGTGGTGCTCACCGAGCGCACGCTGCAGGCGGTCGCGCCGGACGGGCGCTGGCAGGACTGGCCGCTCACGCGCGACCTCGTGCTGCGCCTGGTGGACCACGCCGGCGTGGGCACGCTGGAGCTGGCCGACGCCCACCGCCGCCTGGCGCTGTGGCGCTTCACGCTGGCGCAGGGGCCGGCGGCGGCGCAGCTCATCGCCGCCTTCGAGCGCCAGCTCTCGCGCCGCGCCGGCACCTTCACCGCCGAGGACGAGGCCGACCTCGCCGCCGAGGCGGCCGAGGCCGAGGAGTTCGGCGCCAAGGGCGGCGCCAAGGCGACGTCCACCTGGGTGCTGCTGCGCCTGGCCCGCTTCGCCAGGCCCTACCAGGGGCGGCTGCTGATCGGCTTCCTGCTCACCCTGGCCTCCACGGCGGCCACGCTGGTGCCGCCGTACCTGACCATCCCGCTCATGGACCGGGTGCTCATCCCCTTCCAGAACGGCCAGCCCATAGACACCTCGCTGGTGCTGCTGCTGTTGGGCGGGCTGCTGGCCTCGGCGCTGCTGGCCTGGGGCTTGAGCTGGGCGCGCACGTACTTGCTGGCGCTGGTGAGCGAGCGCATCGGCGCGGATCTGCGCACCACCACCTACGAGCACCTGCTCACGCTGTCGCTGGACTACTTCGGCAACAAGCGCACGGGCGACCTGCTGGCGCGCATCGGCTCGGAGACGGACCGCATCAACGTCTTCCTGTCGCTGCACGCCCTGGACTTCGCCACCGACGTGCTGATGATGGCGATGACCTCGGTCATCCTCTTCTCCATCAACCCGTGGCTGGCGCTGGTGACGCTGCTGCCGCTGCCCATCATCGGCTGGCTCATCCACGCCGTGCGCGAGCGGCTGCGCACGGGCTTCGAGAAGATCGACCGCGTCTGGTCCGAGGTGACCAACGTGCTGGCCGACACCATCCCGGGCATCCGCGTGGTCAAGGCGTTCGCGCAGGAGGCGCGCGAGGCGCAGCGCTTCAAGGACGCCAACCGCCACAACCTGGAGGTCAACGACAAGCTCAACCGCACCTGGAGCGTGTTCACGCCCACGGTGACGCTGCTCACCGAGATCGGGTTGCTGGTGGTGTGGGCCTTCGGCATCTGGCAGATCAGCCGCAACGAGATCACGGTGGGCGTGCTCACCGCCTTCATCGCCTACATCGGCCGCTTCTACTCGCGGCTGGACTCCATGAGCCGCATCGTGTCGGTGACGCAAAAGGCCGCTGCGGGCGCCAAGCGCATCTTCGACATCCTGGACCACGTCTCCAACGTGCCCGACCCCGTGCAGCCCGTGGCGCTGCCCTCGGTGCAGGGCCGCATCGAGATGCGCGGGCTCACGTTCCGCTACGGCAACCGCAGCGTCATCCGCGGGCTGGACCTGGACATCCGCCCGGGCGAGATGATCGGCCTGGTGGGCCACAGCGGCTCCGGCAAGAGCACGCTGGTCAACCTCATCTGCCGCTTCTACGACGTGAGCGACGGCTCCATCCGCGTGGACGGCACCGACATCCGCCGCTTTGCCGTCTCCGACTACCGGCGCCACATCGGCCTGGTGCTGCAGGAGCCTTTCCTGTTCTTCGGCACCATCGCCGAGAACATCGCCTACGGGCGGCCGGATGCCACGCGCGAGCAGATCGTGGCCGCGGCGCGGGCGGCGCATGCGCACGAGTTCATCCTGCGCCTGCCCCACGGCTACGACTCGCTGGTGGGCGAGCGCGGGCAGGGCCTCTCAGGCGGCGAGCGCCAGCGCATCTCCATCGCGCGGGCGCTGCTGATCGATCCGCGCATCCTCATCCTCGACGAGGCCACCTCCAGCGTGGACACGGAGACCGAGGGCGAGATCCAGAAGGCGCTGGACAACCTGGTGCAGGGCCGCACCACCATCGCCATCGCGCACCGCCTCTCGACGCTGCGCAAGGCCGACCGCCTGGTGGTGATGGACCGCGGCCGCGTGGTGGAAGTGGGCCCGCACGACGAGCTGATGGAAAAGCAGGGCGCCTACTGGCGCCTGTACGAGGCGCAGGCGCGCAACGTCGATACCGAGCCGCAGGTGGCGCGCACGCCGGAAGCGCACCTGGCACGGCAAACCGGGGAGGTGTGATCCATGGCGACTTCAAACCTTGCCGGCACCGGCCACGATTTCCTGCTCTCGCGCAACGCCTTCGGCCGCCTGGTGCTGACCGACGCGGCCGGGCGCGAGCACGTGGGCGTGACGCCCGTGCGCTCCTTCCCCATCGCGGCGCCGCAGGAGGGGCTGTCGCTGGTGGGCCCGGACGGCCACGAGCTCGCCTGGGTGGACCGCATGGACGCGCTCACCCCCGCGGCGCGCGTGCTGGTGGAAGAAGAGCTGGCGGTGCGCGAGTTCATGCCGCGCATAGAGCAACTGCTGTCGGTCTCCACCTTCACCGTGCCCAGCACCTGGAGCGTGCGCACGGACCGGGGCGCGACGAGATTCGTGCTCAAGGCCGAGGAGGACATCCGCCGCCTGGCCGGGGGCATGCTGCTCATCACCAGTGCCGACGGCGTGCAGTTCCTGGCCGAGCGCTTTGCGCTGGACAAGGGTTCAAAACGGCTGCTGGAGCGCTTCCTGTAAGGCGGCCCCCTACAAGCCGTCTGACTCAGACCGTCTTGCGGCTGCCCTGCTGCAGCCGGCGCAGCAAGGCGTCGGTCGCGTCGCGCAGCTCGCGCGCCTGGGGCCCGGCGCTTTGCAGCAGGCCGGCCTCGTCGAAGCTGCGGTTGTCCATCACCTCGCACACCACCTCGTAGGTCATGAGCACCTGGAGCTGCCGGCGCGGAATGCCCACCAGCGCGTGGCGCAGCATGCGGGCGTGCACGCGGTAGTCCAGCGCGTTCATGCGGCGCTGGCCCGTTTCCAGGGCGGCCAGCCGGCGCGCGAGGTCTTCGATGAAGAGGTGGCGGTTGTGGGCAAGGTCGTTCACGGCGGCTTTCCTGCAGTTCAGCCGCCATTGAGCCGCACCCTGCCGCCCGGGCATCGGCCGACCAAGCGGCCTTTGGCACGGCAGTTCGGGCCTTCCCGTTCCCCTGGTAACAAGCCCCGCGCACCGGCCGTGACGAATGTCCTTGGTTCGCCGTTTTTCTTGGCCCGGCAAGGGTTTTTCCGCGACGGCCGCCAAAAGGAAAGCGGGCCCCGGGGGCCCGCTTCGCGGTGGCAGGGGCCAGGCCGTTCAGCCCATGTGGCGGCGGCCTTTGAACGTCTGCTTGAGCATGTAGCCGCCCATGAGCAGCGCGCCCGCGGCCAGCGCCATGGAGCTCGCGGGCATGGTGCGCACGGTGTTGGAGGCGATCTCGCCCGCGTGCGGCGCGGTCAGCTCCAGACGGCGCTTGGTCATCTTGGCGCCCAACTCGCCCAAGCGGTCGGCCAGGCCCAGCTCGGCCTGGGGCAGCAGCGTGGTTTCCTCGTCGGCCACGTGGTGCATCACGGCGCGCATGAGCGACATGAAGACGCGGTCGTGCTCGGGGTCGGTCGGGTCCAGCGTGCGCAGCCGCGCGATGAGGGTGCGCATCTCGTCGTGCTCCGGCACGCTCTTGTCCAGCACCGCATTGTCGCTCTGCGCCTCGCGCATGGCGGGATAAAAGATTTCCTCTTCCAGTTGGGCGTGGATTTCCAGCGCCAGGCACACCGTCTTGGCCAGGGCCTGCTTGGTCTTGGGCGGGGTGTCCACTTCGTACTGGTGGAAGGTGGCCAGCACGTGGGTGTGATCCATGCGGATCATGTTGGTGATGCTCGGCGAGAGCTTGTTCAGGAACTGGTTCATGGGGTCTCCGGAAGGGTGAGCCTTGCGCGGCGGCAAGCCGCATTCCTGTTGCGCGGCACGCAGGGCGCGCCGCGTCAGCCTGCCAGGGTGTGCAGTAGTCCGAGCGGGTGGTGGGCGCGGGCCACGGAGATCATGAAACCGAACACCGCCAGCGCCAGTAACCAGCCCGCCACTCTTTGTGTGCGGTTGCGCGCACGCTTGAGCGCATAGGTGCCCAGCGCCACGTACACGGGCAGCAGCGCCAGCTTCACCCACAGCCAGGGCGCCGCCAGGGGCTGAAAGGCCAGCGAGGCCAGCACCAGCAGTGCCGCGGTGACCAGTGCCGTGTCCACCGCCACGGCCGCGATGCGCAGCGGCACCGCCATGGGCCAGCGCGCCCCGGCGGCGAGTGCCCCGCCGCGCAGCGCGAACAGGCTGCCGCTGAGATAGACCAGGCCCACGTGGGCGTGCTTGAGGGCGAAGTAGTGCTCGGTGAGGGCCATCGGGATGAGAAGGCGCCCGCGCAAGCCGGGCGCCGTGCTGTCGTGAATGCCCGCCAGCCTAAGCCCTGGCGGCGGGGCAGGCCGCCGTCTTCAGTTGAGGCGTCCGCGCAGTCCGCCCATGCTGTAGCGCCCCGCGCCCAACAGCGCCACGGCCAGGGCGCCAAAGAGGTACATGCCCTGCAGCTCCAGCTCCCAGCCGCCTTGCTTGTTGATCTGGCCGATCTGGCCCATGTGCACCAGGCCTATGGCTACCAGCATGTTGATGAAGACGATGAGCGCCGCCGCTCGCGTGTACAGGCCCACGATGAGCAGCAGCGGCGCCACCACCTCGCCGATGTAGACGCCGTAGCCCAGCGCCGCGGGCAGCCCGGCCTTGGCCACCAGGCCCATGATGAAGCCGGGCCCGCCCACGATCTTGGCGATGCCGTGCAGCAGGATGAGCACGCCCAGCGCCACGCGCAGGACGAGCTTGCCGGCGTCCTCGCCGGGGCTGGAGACGGCGAGCGGGGCGGTGGTGGTGACAGTCATGGCGTCCTCCTGATGAGAGGGGTGTACGCGCCGGCAGGCGCGTTTATTCCGGAGCTGCTCATCACGCAGCGCGCCGCCGGAGCAAACCGCGCTCCTGCCGCGGCAGCCCAGGCCTATTTGCGGCTCCTGCGGGCATGCCGCCTGCCAACTTGCGCGCATTGAAATCACTCACTAGGAGCCCCGACCCATGGACGCCATAGAACTGCTCACCGGCCAGCACCGCAAGCTGGAGGCGCTGATGAAGCAATGGATGGACTCGAACGAGGCGCAGCGCCCCTCGCTGTTCAAGCGCGTGGGCGACGAGCTCACCGTGCACGTCACCTCGGAGGAGCAAATCTTCTATCCCGCGGTGAAGGCAAAGCGCACCGAGGACATCCTGCTGGAATCGCTGGAGGAGCACCTGTCGCTCAAGCGCGTGCTGGCCGACCTAGTGGAGATGGACCCGTCCGACCCGGCCTTCGAGCCGAAATTCCACGTGCTCAAGGAACAGGCCGAGCACCACCACAAGGAAGAGGAAGAGAACCTCTTCCCCAAGGTGAAGCAACTGCTGGAGCCGGCGGCGCGCAACAAGCTGGGCGAGCAGATGGAAGCGCTGCAGCAGCAGCTCAAGCGCGAGGGCGACCCGCGCGAGGCCGTGACGCAGCAGACGGACGAGGCGGCCAAGCTGGAGTGACGGTGAGCTTGGGCGCGGCATGCGTGGTTTTGGCTTGCATCCCGCCAGCCGAAGTGCTTCGCCCTCTACGCCGGCATGCCCGCGAAAGCGG
This sequence comes from Azohydromonas lata, assembly GCF_034427735.1. Taxonomy (NCBI): domain Bacteria; kingdom Pseudomonadati; phylum Pseudomonadota; class Betaproteobacteria; order Burkholderiales; family Sphaerotilaceae; genus Azohydromonas; species Azohydromonas lata. The sequence continues at coordinate 33,565 of NZ_JAXOJX010000033.1, read as the reverse complement.
GCATCCACCCCTGCTGCTGCGTTGGCGTGCCAATGCCGGCTTGTGGCAATGCAAGTACGAAGGCCGCACCCCGGTGTTCGTGGATGCCCGCTTTCGCGGGCATGACGGGTGAGGGTGCGGGGCAGCTTTGCCACAGCGCTGACAAGGCACTGCGGTTTGCCGCAACGCCTTGCGTGCATTCACCCATGAGGTGATGGCGAGGCAGCCGCAGCCAGCCCACGGCTGGCCGCTGCCTCAACCTCCCTGGTGCGCCCGCTTGCCGGGGTTCTTCTTGCTGCGCGTGGCCACGCCGCGCTCCTTGCTGCGCTTCTGGCCGGTGGCCTTTTGCTCCTGCGCGGGGCGCAGCGGGAGGGTGGCGCGGGCGTCGGCTTCGGTCTTGATCTGGTTGCCCATGCGGGACTCCTTGCGTGGTTGACGTTGGACTGTCATGACGGCAAGGCCCGTGCCGACGCCGGGCCGCACTGGGCACCCCACTTGCCGCCGCGCGGCGATGGCAGATACCCCCCCGGACCAGGACCAGCCCAACGTTTTCGCCGGCCTTGCGCAGGCCGCGTGGCGGCACCGCAACCGCACCCTCCTGGCCCTGTCGCTGCTCATCGCGGCCAAGCTGGCCGCCGTGGCCGTGCCGCTGCTGCTCAAGGCCGTCATAGACCGCTTCAGCGAGCCCGGCACCCTGGCCACCAGTAGCCGCTTGGGCGACACGGTGCTGGTGCTGCCGGTGTTCCTGCTGCTGGGCTACGCGCTGCTGCGCTTCGCGGGCACCCTCTTCACCGAGCTGCGCGACCTGGTGTTCGCCCGCGTGACGCTTTCCACCGTCACCGACTTCGCCGAGCGCTGCTTCGCGCACCTGCTCTCCCTGAGCCCGCGCTTTCACGTGCAGCGCAACACCGGTGCGCTCATACGCGACGTGGAGCGCGGCACGGCCGGCGTGGGCTTCCTGCTGGGCTCGGGCCTCTTCACCGTGGTGCCCACGCTGGTGGAGTTCGTCGCCGTGCTGGCCGTGATGGCCGCAGGCTACAGCCTGTGGTTCACGCTGGTGATCATGGCCACCTTCCTCGTCTACGGCAGCTTCACCATGGCCAAGACGGGCACGCGCGCCCTGCGCCAGCGCCGCGTCAACGACATGGACTCGCGCGCCAACGGCCGCATGGTGGACACGCTGCTCAACTACGAGACGGTGAAGACCCACGTGAGGGAAACCTACGAGCGCCGCCGCTACGGCGGCGTGCTGGGCGAGTGGGTGGAGGAGGGCATGCGTAACCAGCGGGCCTTGTGCGGGCTGCACATCGGCCAGAGCGCCATCATCGCCGCGGGCGTCGCGGCGGTGATGCTGCTGGCCGGCGAGCAGACCGTGCGCGGCCAGATGACGGTGGGCGACCTGGTGCTGGTCAACAGCTACATCATCCAGATCTGCCTGCCCTTGAATGCCCTGGGCTTCGTCTTCCGCGAGGCGCGCGACGCGCTGGTCAACACGGAAAAGCTCTTTGCGCTGCTCAACCAGCCCGTGGACATCCAGGACGGGCCGCAGTCCCGGCCGCTCCAGCTGCAGGGCGGCGCGGTGGCCTTCGAGCATGTGCACTTCGGCTACGAGCCGGGCCGCCCCATCCTGCACGACCTCAGCCTGGAGATCGACGCTGGCCAGACGGTGGCCGTGGTCGGCGGCAGCGGTTCGGGCAAGAGCACCCTGGCGCGGCTGCTGCTGCGCCTCTATGACCCGCAGGAAGGCCGCGTCACCGTGGACGGCCAGGACTTGCGCGAGGTGCAGTTGAACTCGCTGCGCCGCGCCGTGGGCGTGGTGCCGCAAGACACGGTGCTGTTCAACGACACCATCGCCTACAACATCGCCTACGGCCGCGAGGGCGCCGGGATGGCCGAGGTCATCGCCGCGGCGCAGGCCGCGCAGGTGCACGAATTCATCATGTCGCTGCCTGCCCAATACGACACCGTGGTGGGCGAGCGCGGCATGAAGCTCTCCGGCGGCGAGAAGCAGCGCATCGCCATCGCGCGGGCCTTTCTGAAGAACCCGCCGCTGATGGTCTTCGACGAGGCCACCTCCGCCCTCGACACCCGCGCCGAGCGCGCCATCCAGCACGAGCTGGACCGCATCGCCCAGGGCCGCACGACCTTGATCATTGCCCACCGGCTCGCCACCATCGTGGGCGCGGACCAGATCGTGGTCATGGACCGCGGCCGCATCGTCGAGCGCGGCCGCCACGGGGAGCTGCTGGCGCGCGACGGCCTCTACGCCCAGCTCTGGAAGCTGCAACTGCAGCAAGAGCAGTTCGAGAAGCTGGAGCGCCGCCTGGCGCGCCAGCCGGTCAACCTGGCCGTGGTCATCGCGCAGGCGGTGGACGGCCTGGCCGCGGAGCTGGACGCGCGCCAGGTGCGCCTGTCGGCCCACATCGACCTGGGCAACGCCAGCGTCACCGGCGACCCGACCACGCTGTCCCAGCTTGCCCGCGAGCTGTGCCTGGCCGCGCTGCAGGCCACGCCGCGCGGCCGCCGCATCGAAGTGCGCCTGGAACGCCAGGGCGAGCTGGCGCGCTTGAGCATTGGCGACGGCCGCCATGCCGTTCCCGCCCTGGAGCCCGCGGGCGTGCCGGCGCAACGGCCGCCGCGCGAGAGCGCCGCGCTCACGCCGCCGCCCTTCGGCCTGGACACGCCGCTGGACCCGCTGGCGCTGCGCTCCACCGTGGAGCGCCAGGGCGGACGCTTCCACATCGAGCCGCCCAGCGCCACCCACGGCCTGCGCTACGTGATGGAGCTGCCGCTGCGCCCCGTCTCCGGCCTGGAGCCGGGCGACGTGGCCTTGCCGGCACCGGACGCGGCGTTCGCCGAAACCGTCGCCACGCCCGCCGTGCCAGCCGCCGCGCCCGCGCAGGCCCCGGCGCCCGCGCCACAGGCCGCGCCCCAAGCCATGCCGCCGGACGACCCGCTGGACGCCGCCGCGCTGCCGCAGCTCGACGGCCTGCGCGTGATGGTGCTGGAGCCGCGCCCCGAGGCACGCGAGGCCTTGCAGCAACTGCTGGAGGCCGTCGGCGCGGACGTGCTGCTCTTCGACACCGCCGCCGCCACGCTGCAGTGGCTGGAGCGCCAGCCCGCGGCGATGTGGCCGCAGCGGCTGCTCAGCGAAGTCGCGTTGGGCGAGGAGGACGGGTTGCAATTCATGCGTGCCGTGCGGCAGCTGGAGTCGCGCCGCGGCGTGCCCGTGGCGCGGCGGCTGCCGGCGCTGGCGCTGTCCGGCCTCACCGGCGCACAGTCGCACGCGCAGGTGCTGGCAGCCGGCTTCAACGCCCATCTCAGCAAGCCCGCGCACCCGCGGCGGCTGCTGCTGGAGCTCATGGAGCCGGGCCCACCCCGGGCCGACGCCGCCGCGGCCAGCGCCGGGCCGCCTTCGCCGCCCATAGAGGTGTGATGCCGCTGCCCTGGCTGGGCGTGCCGGTTGCCCCCTCGCGCGCATGCCCAAGAATCCCGCGCGCCCCGGCAGCCATTTCGCCGACCGCCATGCCGCCGAGCAGGCGCTGGCCCTGACGCTGCCCATGATCGAGGCCGCCATGTCCGACCCGCAGGTCAGCGGCTGCGGCTTTTTCTACGTGGTGGTCATGGACCCGGCGCTCACGCCGGCCGATGGCGCCTTCGAGGACGCCATCCTGCTGGAGCACGCCGTGGGCGACCGCAGCCGCTGGGATGCCGACTACGCCGCCTTCGCCCGCGACAAGGCGCGCCTGGCCTGGACCCTGGGCGACACCCACGCGCTGCAGACGCGGCAGCCGCACCGGCTGCGCGAGGGCGACAGCCTGCTGTGGGGCAGCGTGGTGCTGGACGGCATCGTGGTGGCCGCCAGCGGTGCCTTTCCCTGGTTCGACGAGGCCTTCGCCACCGCGCTGGCCGCCAACCTGCGCGCCATCGCCAAGCAGCGCCACGCCGCCGCGCTGGAAAAGCGCCAGCTCAGCGCCGGCGGCTGACCGCCCCCGCGTCGCCGCCTTCGATCTCTCGAATTCCCCGCCACGGCCTTGCGGCCTTCGCCGCGCCGGCCCCATGCGGGCGCGCCTTTGCACTTCCCAATTCGGCCCGGCCGCCAGGACGACGTCATCAACAACGCCACCATCGACATCACCGTGCCCATCGCCGAGCTGCACGGCCAAGAGTGGGAGCGCATCGTCCGCACCAACCTGAGCGCCCCCTTCTACGTGGCCCAGCATGCGGCGGCGCTCATGGGGCGCGAGTCGTCCTGCGGTGGGGGGGCGGGCACATCGTCAACATCGCCTCCACGGCCTCCAAGCGCGCCTGGCCCAACGCCGCGGGCTACCACGCCACCAAGTGGGGCCTGCTTGGGCTGTCCACGCGCTGCACGCGGAGCTGCGGCCCAAGGGCATCAAGGTCACGGCGGTGGTGGCCGACGGCATGCGCACGCCTTTCCTGCTCGACCGCTGCCCCGACATCGACCCCGGCGTGCTGCAAGACCCGGTGCAGGTCGCCAAGACCGTGCGTTTCGTCTTGCTGCAAGACGAGGAGACCGTCATTCCCGAAGTGATGGTCCTCCCCATGCGCGAGAGCAGCTGGCCCTGAGGCCGGCGGGCGCGCGCGGCAGGGCGCGCGCTCCTTGAGGCACGACCCCACGCGGCCGCTCAGGCCGCGTTTTCCTTCCTCATCAGGAAGCGCGTGAACGACGCGCCGCGCCGCGTCACGGTCTGGGGTTCCACCACGGTGAAACCCTGGGTTTCGAAGAAGGGCCAGGCGCTGAGGCTGGCCTCGGTGCTGAAGACGGTCACGCCCACGGCGCTCAGGGCGTCCTCGGCTTCCTGCACCAGCCGCGTGGCCACGCCGCGGCGGGCACAGCGCGGGGCGGTGTAGAGCAACTCGATGTGGCCGTCCTCCTCCCAGGCGATGAAGCCGCAGGGGCCCAAGGCGTCCTCGGCCACCAGCGTGGTGAGCGCTTCCATGCGCTGGCGCCAGCCGGCCAGGTCCGGCGGGCGCGGGGCCCAGGCCGCGAGCTGGTCGGGGCCGTAGTGCGGCGCGCCCAGGGTGTGGACCGAAGCGGTGAACAGCGCCACCAGCGTGGGCAGGTCCGCGCTGGCGTAGGGGCGTATGCGAATCAAAGTCCTCCCTCCGTGAGCCGCGCCGGGTCCAGCAAGGCCTGAAGTTTCTCCCGGCCCAAGTCGGTCATCTCATCCGCCACGTCGATGATGGGTCGGCCCTGCTTGTAGGCCGCCTTGGCGATCTCCGCGGCCTTCAGGTAGCCCACCAGCGGGTTGAGCGCCGTCACCAGCACGGGGTTGCGCGACAGCGCCTCGCGCAGGCTGGCCTCGTTGACGGCAAATCCTGCGATGGCCTTGTCCGCCATCGCCCGCGCCGCGGCCGAGAGCAGCTGTTGGCTTTCCAGCAGGTTGCGCGCCACCAGCGGCAGCATCACGTTGAGCTCGAAGTTGCCGGACTGGCCGGCGATGGTGATGGCCGCGTCGTTGCCGATGACCTGCGCGCCGGCCATGGCCACGGCCTCCGGGATCACCGGGTTGACCTTGCCCGGCATGATGGAGCTGCCCGGCTGCAGCGCGGGCAGCTCGATTTCGGCAAGGCCTGCCAGCGGCCCGGAGTTCATCCAGCGCAGGTCGTTGGCGATCTTCATCAGCGCCACCGCCGTGGCCTTGAGCGCGCCGGAAAGTTGTACCGCCGTGTCCTGCGCGCCCATGAGCGAGAAGCGCTCGGCCGCGGCCTGGAAATGGATGCCGGTGCGCTTTTGCAGCAGCGTGCACAGCATGGCGGCGAATTCGGGATGGGTGTTGACGCCCGTGCCCACGGCCGTGCCGCCCTGCGCCAGCGTGGTCACCGCGCCCTGCAGCGCCACCAGTCCGTTGATGGCCTGCTGCACCTGCGCGCGCCAGCCGCCCAGCACCTGGTCCAGGCGCACGGGCATGGCGTCCATGAGGTGCGTGCGGCCGGTCTTGACGTGCTGGCGCAGCGTGGGCGCCCTGTTCTCCAGCGCTAGCGCCAGATGCGCCAGCGCCGGCAGCAGCTCGCGCTCCAGTTGCAGGGCGGCCGCGACGTGTATGGCCGAGGGCACGGTGTCGTTGCTGCTCTGGCCGAAGTTGACGTGGTCGTTGGGGCTCACGGCGCGGTTGAGGCGCCGCGCGGCCAGCGTGGCCAGCACCTCGTTGGCGTTCATGTTGGAGCTGGTGCCGGAGCCGGTTTGGAAGACTTCCACGGGGAAGTGCGACTGGCGGGCCGGGTCGGCCAGCAGCTCGTCGGCGCTGGCGGCAATGGCCTCGGCCAGCGCCGGCTCCAGCAGGCCCAGTTGCGCGTTGGCGTGCGCCGCCGCGGCCTTGATGTGCAGCAGCGCCTCCACGAAGGCCGCCGGCATGGCGATGCCGCCGAAATGGAAATTCTCCACCGCGCGCTGCGTCTGCGCGCCCCACAGCGCGTGGGCCGGCACGCGCACCTCGCCCATGCTGTCCTTCTCGATGCGCCAGTCGAGGGCGTCGGTGGCGCCCGGCGTTGCGGTGGAGGAGGGCGGCGTATCGCCGCCATGGTCTGCTGTGGTCATGGCGTTCCCCGGCGCCGGCCGTGGGCGCCCCGTCCCGTGTTGAGCAAGCGCCGTGCGCCGCGGTCCAAAAAATAAGCCGCCCGGTTGGGCGGCTGGTTGCCGGATGCGACGGCGCCGCTGCGCCGCCGTGGGGCCGGGTCAGGGCGCGGGGTCGCCGCCCTCGGGGACCTCGCCGTCCTTGTCCTCGGCGGCGTACTCCTTGAGGCGGTTGTAGAGCGTCTTGAGGCTCACGCCGAGCACGGCGGCGGTGCGTTCCTTGTGCTGGTTGAAGTGGCGCAGCGTGGCCAGGATGAGCTGGCGCTCGGCGTCGGCCATGGATGTGCCCAGCTTGATGGTGATGCTGCCGTTGTTGGCGCCGGCCGCGGGTGCGGCGGAGGCGGCGGCCGGGCTGCCGTCGGCCGAGGGCGGGTCGGTGGGCAGCCACTCGTCGGTGATCTGGTCGCCCTCGGCCATGACGAAGGAGCGCTGCACCACGTTGCGCAGCTCGCGCACGTTGCCCGGCCAGCGGTAGGCGGTGAGCTTCTCCAGCGCCCCGGGCGTGAAGCGCTTGCGCACGCTCTCGCGCTCGCACACGGCCGCCAGGAAGTGCTCGGCCAGCAGCGGCACGTCGCTGGAGCGGTCGCGCAGCGGCGGCAAGCCGATGGGGAAGACGTTGAGCCGGTAGTACAAGTCCTCGCGCAGCTTGCCCGAGCTCACGGCCTGCTCCGGCGTGCGGTTGGTGGCGGCGATGACGCGCACGTCGGTCTCTATCGGCGTGGTGGAGCCCACGCGCATGAAGGTGCCCGTCTCCAGCACGCGCAAGAGCTTCACTTGAAGCTCCAGCGGCATCTCGGTGATTTCGTCGAGGAACAGCGTCCCGCCGTGGGCGCGCTCGAAGAAGCCCTGGTGCATGCGGTCGGCGCCGGTGAAGCTGCCCTTCTCGTGGCCGAAGATTTCGCTCTCGATCAGGTTGGGCGAGATGGCGCCGCAGTTGACGGCCAGGAAGGGCTGCTTGCGGCGGCGGCTCAAGTCGTGCACGGTCTGCGCGACGACTTCCTTGCCCGTGCCGCTCTCGCCGGTGATGAACACGCTCACGGCGGTGCCGGCCACGCGTGCGATCTGCGCATAGATGCGCTGCATGGGCGCCGAACGGCCCCAGAGGTGGCCGAAGTGGCCGGTCTTTTGCCACTCGGCGTTGAGCGAGGCCAGCTCGTCCTTGAGCACGGAGGGGCGCATCACGCGCGACAGGATGCCGCGCAGCTGCTTCATGTTGACCGGCTTGGTGAGGTAATCCGCGGCGCCCAGGCGCAGCGCCTGCACCGAGGTTTCGAGGCTGGCGTGGCCGGTGATGAGCACGACTTCGGAGTGCGCGACCAGCTCCGGGTCGTCGAACAGGTCCATGCCGCTGCCGTCGGGCAGTTGCAGGTCCAGCAGCACGATATCGGGCTGCTGCAGCGCCATCTGGCGCCGCGCATCGCGCAGGTTATGGGCGGTGGCCACGGTGAAATGCTCGGCCGCGATGAGAGCCGCCATCATCTGGGCCGAGTCCGTGTCGTCATCGACGATCAGGGCATGACTCAAGAGTGTTCTCCTCAGGTGTCGGGGGATCCCCCGCACGGGGACAGGAACCGAAGTTGCCGCAACGGCGCATGGACGCAAAGCCCCCGCACAGGCCGGACCTCGCCATAGGCGCCGGCGACAACACATTGCCTCGAAGCCGCAGCGTGCTGCTGCTGGTGGATTTCATCAATCCGCTTCAATTCCCAGGTGCCGACAGTATGGCGCCCGCGGCCCTGCAGGCGGCGCGCTGTACGGCACATTTGAAACAGGTGCTTTCACAACAAGGCATCCCCACAATTTACGCCAACGACAACTACGGCACCTGGCGTTCGCAGTTCAGCGATGTGCTCCAGTACTGCCAGGACTTGCCGGGCGAGGCCGGCGAGATCGCGCGCCTGCTGGCACCGGACGAGCACGATTTGACCATCCTCAAGCCGCGCCACTCGGCTTTCTATGCAACGCCGCTGGAGCTCTTGCTCACGCAGATGCATACCCACGAGCTGATCGTGGTCGGCCTGTCGGCCGACATGTGCGTGCAGGTCACGGCCATGGATGCGTATTTGCGCGGCTACACGGTGTGGGCGCCCTGCGACTGCACGGCTGCCGAAAGCCCCGAGCGGCTGCGCGATGCGCGGGCTTACATGGAGCGCGTGTTCAAGACCGACGTGTCGCACAGCACCGCCAGGCGCCCTGCGCAAAACACCGACGGCGCCAGCGCTGCGGCACACCGTTTGCCTCAGGGTTGACACGGGACTCGCGCATCAGGGCGCCGTTCTGCAACCTCTGAAACCTAGGAGTAATGCACCATGATCAACCTGATTGTCTGGCTGTTCGTTGGCGGTCTGATCGGCTGGGTGGCCAGCCTGATGATGCGCACTGATGCCCAACAGGGCATGTTCCTGAACGTGATCGTCGGCATTATCGGTGCCGCGCTGGCGGGCTGGTTCATCTCGCCGCTGGTGGGCATTCCGTCCATCAACGCCAACTCGTTCAGCATCGGCTCACTGTTGGTCTCGCTGGTAGGCGCCGTGGTGCTGCTGGCCATCGTCAATCTCGTGCGAAGGGGCAGCGTGCGCTGAAGCAGCCCGCGGCAATTCCTTGACGAGAGCTCCCTGCGGCCGTCCCGGTGCCGTGTATAAGCTGGCATCGGGGCGTGCCACGTCCCCCCCTTTCGGCGCTTGCCGAAACTCCACGCGTCTTTCTTAAAAGCACAGGAGAGTATCCATGGCCTCCACTTCCAGCCCCTTCCCGACTTCCGGCAGCTCCAGCGGTTCCACCCTGGGCAGCGGCAGCACCCTGGGTGGCACGGGTGACGGCACCAGCGGCCTGTCGTCTTCCACGGGCATGTCGTCGTCTTCCCCGGGGATGTCGTCTTCCGGCATGTCGTCGTCTTCGGGCATGTCCTCTGCCGGCATGTCTTCCAGTGGCGGCGTGTCCGGCGGCAGCACCTCGCAGGGCGGCAACGCCTCCATGGACCGCATGGTGCAAAGCGCCCACGAGGCCGTGGACCGCTTCGCCGAGAAGGCGGCCCCTGCGCTTGAAAAGCTGCGCAGCACCATGGGTAGCGCGACTGAAAAGCTGCCCATGAGCAAGGACGAGCTCAGCGCCATGCAGCAGGAATGGACGTCGACGCTGCGCGACACGGTGCGCGAGCATCCGCTGGCTTCGCTGGCCGTGGCCGCGGCCGCGGGTGTGCTGCTCAGCCGCATGATGTCCTCGCGCTGATGGACGAGCTGCAGCCCCAGCCGGCTTCGCCGGCCTCTGCAGGGTCCGCGTCCCAGGCCGCCGCTGCCGCCCAAGCCGATGAGGCCCGGGCGGGCGTCGACGGCCCGGCGTCCGATTCGCTGCTGGACAACGTCAAGCAGGTGCTGCGCGACCTCCCCGGGCTGGTGAGCGACCGCGTGCACCTGCTGGCGCTGGAGCTCAAGCGCTCCGGCCTGGCGCTGGCTCAGATGGTGGGCCTGGTAGTGGCTGCGGGGGTGCTCTTGTGCACGGCCTGGCTGGCGTTGTGGACGGGCATAGGCATCGCACTGGTCGAGGCGGGCGTCGCCTGGGGCTGGACGCTGATGCTGATCCTGCTCATCAACCTGGCCGCGGCCTGGCTGGCGGTCAAGCGCGTACTGGCGCTGGCCCGCTACCTGGCACTGCCGGCCACGCTGCGGCGGCTCACGCTTGGGCCGCCGTCGCCGGTGGCGCCGCGAGCCGGTGCGGCGTCCGGCCCCTATACCCATACCACTGCGGGAGGAGTCTCCGATGAGCGCGCAGCTTCGGCAGCCGGCAGCACGTCCTGAGGCGCCCGCCGGTACCGTGCCGGCGAGCCTGGACCAGCAGATCATGGCCGCCGAGATGGCCATCCTCGAACGCGAGCAACGGTTGCGTGAGCATGCAAGCCGCATAGGGCTGCAGATCCACGACAAGCTGCCGGCGCTGGGCGCGGGCGCGGCCAGCATGGTGGGCGGCGTGGTGCTGCGCCGGCTCTTTCGCCAGCGCCGTGCCGTGGGCGGCACGGGCGGCGGCGGCGCAGTGAGCACGGGCGCGAGCTGGCTGTCGCACCTGCCTTGGGCGCAGTTGAGCGCCGTGATCTGGCCGCTGCTGCCGCTGACGGTGCGCAACCGCGCCAATCCCAAGCTGGTGGCCGCGCTCATGGCCACGGCCGTGCCGCTGGCCGCGGCGCACTTCAAGGCCGCGCGCACGCCGCCCGTGGCCACCACGCCGCTGCTGGACCTGCGCCGCTACGCCGGGCGCTGGTTCGAGATCGCGCGGCTGCCGCTGCGCACCGAGCGCGAGTGCGACAGCGACGTCACCGCCACCTACACGCTGCTGCGCAGCGGCCGCATGCGGGTGGTCAACAGTTGCCGCACGGCCGAGGGCGAAGTGGAAGAGGTGCGCGGCATCGCACGCCCCTCCGGCGACGACGGCGCCAAGCTGGAGGTGTGCTTCGCGCCCGCGGGCCTGCGCTGGCTGCCCGGCGCCTGGGCCCCGTACTGGGTGCTGCACGTGGAGCCGGACTACAGCGCCGCCGTGGTGGGCACGCCCGACCGCAAGCACCTGTGGCTGCTGTCGCGCACGGCCTTCATGGACGACGCGCAGCTGCAGCGCCTGATGCTGCATGCCCGCGCCCAGGACTTCGACACCACGCGGCTGATGCGCACACCGCAGGGCGTGCGCGGCGCGGCCTGAACCGGGCCGGCCGCCACGCCACGAGCCGTGGACTGGGACGCACTGTTCGGCCTGGACCACGCGCTGGAGCTGGTCGTGCGCGGCACGGCCGTCTACTGGTTCCTGTTCCTGCTGTTTCGGCTGGTGCTGCGCCGCGACGTGGGCGCGCTGGGCATTGCCGACGTGCTGCTCATCGTCCTGATTGCCGATGCGTCGCAGAACGCCATGGCGGGCGAGTACGAGACCATCAGCGACGGCTTCGTGCTGGTGGGCACCATCGCCGGCTGGAACGTGCTGATGGACTGGGTCAGCTACCGCTTCCCGGCCACGCGGCGCCTGCTGGAGCCCGGGCCGCTGCCGCTGGTGCGTGACGGCCGGATCCAGCAGCGCAACATGCGCCGCGAGCTCGTCACCCGCGACGAGCTCATGGCCCAACTGCGCCAGCACGGCATAGAGAAGCTGTCCCAGGTCAAGCTGGCCACCATGGAGAACGACGGCAGCATCAGCGTCATACGCGCCGACGACGGCGACGCGGACGAGGCGCCGGCCGGGGGCGCGCAAAAGACTTTTTGACGCACGCCCCCATGCGGCACCAAGCGGGCAGGATGGCCCCGCCCGCGCCGCATTGAGGGCCCTCAACCCCCGCGATGCGGCGCGTTGCCGCTGTCGTCGTTGGTGTTGGCGCGCCCGGCGCTCTTGCCGGCCTGGTCATGGCCGCTGGCGTGGGGTTGCAGCGTCTGGTGCGAGCCGCTGGCAGCCGGGTGTTGCGGCCCCTTGCTGCCTTGCTGATGCTGCTGTTGCGCGCTGCCGCCGCCGGCCTGCTGCGTTTGCTGCTGCTGGCGGTTGGTGCCGGCGTCCGAGGGGTTGTTGCCGAGCTGCTCGCGCCGCTGGCCCTGCTCGGTGTCCTTGTCCTTGTGGTCCTTCATGGAGGTCTCCTGCGTGTCCTGGAAAGTAGGCGGCCGCCTTCTGGGCCGCATGCCTTGCCAGGCGGCAACGCCTGTGCCCGGCGCGTCGGGGCATGGCGCTTGCTGAATGGCGTGCAGCACTGAACACACCGCGACAGGAGCACACCATGGCCACCAGTTCCATCCTGGGCACCGACCAGGCGCCCGCGCCCACGCCGGGCCGCGACACCGCCGCGCTGGGCCCCAGCGACACCACCGACTCCGGCAGCGACATCGCCGGCCTAGAGGACGACCTGGACCCCGGCGGCCCGCTGGACGCCATCGCCGAGCCCGACAGCCTGCGCCCAATGACGGGCCTGGAAGTGCTGGGCTCCGACAGCGACTCGCGCGGCACCGGTGAGCGCCGCAGCGCCGGCAGCGACGCCGGGGTGGAAGCCGCCGACATCGCGCCCGACAGCATCCAGACCATCGCCGACATCGACCCGCTGGTGGACGGCAACTTCAACGAGGACGCCGCCGCCGGACTCTCCCCCGAGGAAGCCCGCGCCCGCGAGGACGCCGCCGCCGACATGGTCAACGCCTCCACGCTGGAGGACGACGACGACCTCGATGAGGACGAGGAGGCCGACGCCGAACTTGAAGACGATGACGACGGCCTGGCCGCCGACGAAACCGGCGACGTGCCCGACATGGGCGACGCCGCCGAGGACGACGAGGCGGACGGGCGCTGAGAAGGGGTACTGAAAAGGGGCGCTGAGGAGGCGCCGGAGGGGTGCTGGCGCCGCGGCGGCCGGCCCCCTGAACACGGTGTTAGACCATCTAACACCCGCCGCCGGCCGCCTTCAAGGCTCCGCCAGCAGCCGCCGCAGCGTCTCCGGGTCCACCGGCTTGACCAGGTGCGCATCGAAGCCCGCGCGCAGCGCCTGCTGCACGTCGCGGCCCTGGCCGTAGCCGGAGAGCGCGATGAGCTTGCCGCCGTGCCCCGCGGCGCGGCTGCGCTTGGCGACTTCGTAGCCGGTGAGGCCGGGCAGGCCGATGTCGATGATGGCCACTTCCGGCCGCAGCCGCAGCAGCTCCGCCAGGCCCGCCACGCCGTCCACGGCCGTGCTCACCGTGTGGCCGTCGAGCTCCAGCAGGCTGCGCAGCGCGCTCATGGCGTCGGCGTTGTCCTCCACCAGCAGCACCTGGCGGGGCCGCGAGGCCAGCCGCGTCTCGCGCACCGGGTGCAGCGCCGGCGGCTCTATGGCCGGCAGCCGCACGCGGAAGGTGCTGCCCTCGCTGGAGCTTTCCACCCCCACGGTGCCGCCGTGCAGCTCCACCAGGCGGCGCACCAGCGTCAGGCCAATGCCCAGGCCGCCGGCACGCCGGTCCAGCGTGCGCTCGCCCTGGACGAAGAGGTCGAAGATGCGCGGCAGCAGCGAGGCCGGAATGCCCAAGCCCTGGTCGCGCACCTCCAGCACCGCTTCGGAGCCCTCGCGCGCGAGCCGCACCTCGATGCGCCGGCCCTCCGGCGTGTACTTCAGCGCGTTGGACAGCAGGTTGTTCACCACCTGCTCCACGCGCGTGGCGTCGGCGTCTCCCCACACGCCTTCCTGCAGTTGCAACTGCAGCTCGTGCTGCTGCGTCTGCCCGGTGAGCTGCATCGTGGAGACCAGCCGCTGCACCAGGGCTGAAAGCTCCAGCGGCTGGCGCGAGAGCACCACCTTGCCGGAGATGACGCGGGCCACGTCCAGCAGGTCTTCCATCAGCCGCGCCAGGTGCCGCGTCTGGCGGCCGATGATGTTGCGGGCGTTGGTGGCCAGCGCCTCGTTGGCGCTGCCGCGGTTGAGCACTTCCACGGCGGAGGAGATGGCGCTCAGCGGGTTGCGCAGCTCGTGGCCCAGCATGGCCAGGAACTCGTCCTTGGCGCGGCTGGCGGCCTCGGCCTCGCGCCGCGCGGCCTGCTCGCGCTCCACCAGCGCGGCGCGCTCCTGCTCGGCGGCTTTTTGCTCCGTCATGTCCACGGTGATGCCTATGGCCTGCAGCGGGCGCGCGTCCTCGGCGTAGGTCACCAGCACGCGGCTGGAGAGCCAGCGCGTCTGCCCGCCCTCCAGCGCCACGCGGAACTCCAGCGTCAGCCGCTCGGCGCGCTGGTGCAGCAGCCGCGCCAGGGCGTGGCGCACGCTGGGCCGGTCCTCGGGGTGGATGCGCTCTATCCACTCGGCCAGCGGCCCCTCCACGCGCTTGCTGCGCAGGCCGAAGAGCTTGGCGTGGCCGGAGGTCCAGGAGGCCGTGTCCGTGCCCACGTGGTAGTGGAAAAAGCCCACGTGCCCGGCCTCCTGCGCCAGGTCCACCAGGTGCTGGCTCTCGCGCAGGCGGCGGTCGGCGTGGGTGAGGCGGGCCTCGGCGAGCTTGCGCTCGGAGATGTCCACCAGCGCGCCGATGGCGCCGCGCGGGCGCCCGGCGGCGTCCAGCAGCGGCGCGGCGTGGGCGATGACATGGCGCGGCGGCCGGTTGGGGAACTGCAGCTCCAGCTCCAGCCCGCGCAGCGCCTGCCCGCTGGCGGCGGCGCGCTGCAGCGGCTGCTCCTCGCGGCCGAGCAGGTGGCCGCGGTGCAGCATGCGCACGGTGTCGCTGGCCTCGGCGCCGCCCACCAGGGCGTCCATGGCCGCGTTGTGCAGCACGGAGCGGCACTGCGGGTCGTGGGCCACGGCCAGGCCCACGGGAATGCTGTGGAACAGGGTCTCGAACTCGTCGGCCTTGCTTTGCAGCCGGGTGCGGGCCACGGCCTCCTGTGCCTCGGCCGCCACCAGGGCGTCGCGCAGCACCGTGATCTCGTCGACGACGATGCGCCCAAGCGGCTGCCGCGGCCCGGCCGTGGCCAGCAGCCGCAGCGGCAGCGTCACGCGGCGCGCCACGTACAGCGCCACCGCCACGCCCAGGAGCAGGCACACCAGCGCGGTGCTGAGCGTGGCCACCACGGCGCGGCGCGCGCGCGTCTCCAGCGGCTCGGCGGCCACGCCCACGCCCACGCCCCAGCCGTAGCCCGCGGGCTGCCAGGCGACGTAGCCGTCGCCGCCGCCCAAGCGGTCGGCCCGCGTCACGCCGGCGGGGCTGCCGGCCACCAGGCGCAGCGCCTGCGGCGGCAGCTCGCGGCCCACGGCGACGGGCCCCTGGTCGGCCACGCGGGCGATGAGGCGGCGCTGCCGGTCGAAGAGGCTGGTGAAGCCTTCGCCGGGCCGGCCCATGTTCTCCAGCAGGCGCTGCCACACGTTGCTGTCCATCCACGCGCCCAACACGTAGCGCACCTGGCCGTCCACGCGCACCGGCACCAGCACGGCGGTGCAAAAGCGCCCCTCGAAGCGCGCGGCCAGCAGGTCGGAGACGGCGGGCCGGCCGCTGCTGGCCGTGTCGCGGGCAAGCTGGCGCAGCCAGGGCGCGGGCTGGGCCGGGGGCTGCGCGGTGTCGAGCAGCGGCTGGCCGTCCGGGTCCAGCAGGAAGACGCCGCTCCAGGCCGCGCGCATCTGCGGCTGCTCGGCGAAGGAGGCGGCGAAGGCTTCGACGTCGCCGCGCTGCAGCGCATCGTCCCAGGACAGTATGGACAGCGCCTCCATGCTGGCCGTGAGCTCGCGCTCCACGCCGTGCGCCAGCCCTTCGGCGCTGCGCTGCAGTTGCACGTCGAGCTGGTCCTGCTCGGCCCGGATGCTGGAGAACACCTGCCAGGACATCAGCAGCACGCTGGGCAGCGTGCCCAGCAGGATCATGGCCACCAAGTAGGTGCGCAGCGAAGCCCGCGGCCAGCCCGGCCACCAGGACCGCCCAAGGGTTCGCGGGGGATTCATCACAGGCAAGCTATCGGGCAAGCCCAATACCCGTGGTGCAGTGGAAGAAGCAGGAGCGTCATTGGTTTTTTGTGGAGGCCTGGAGTGGATGCGGCGCCGCGCATGCGGGGCAGTCTAGTCCTGCGGCGCGGGGGACGTTGAGGGCGCAACACCGCCGCCGGCCGGCTGCGCTGGACCGCCCAGCGCTGCAGGGCGGCTTTCATGCCTGGTGCACGCGGCGGGCGCGCCAGTGCCGGTACCAGCGCATCAGCGGCGTGGCCGAGATGCCGTGCAACACGATGGACAGCGCCACCGCCACCAGCGTGGCCGAGATCAGCACCTGCGCCAGCGGTCCCTTCACGCCGTGCTGCAGCGCGTAGCTGACGTAGAACACCGAGCCCACGCCGCGTATGCCGAACCAGGCCAGCAGCCGGCGCTGTGCCGGCGGCAGCCCGCCGATGGTGAGCAGCACGGCCAGCGGGCGCAACGCGAACACCATCAGCAGCGCGTAGGCCACCACCGGCCAGCTCCAGCGCACCAGCGTCATGGCCGCGCCCAGGAACACCACCATGCTGACCTCCACCAGCCGCTCCAGCCGGCCGCTGAAGGCCGACAGCCGCCGGCCCAGCGCGTCGCCCTCGTGCGGCGGCTCGCGGTGGCCGTGCAGCAGCGCCACGCCGGCGGCAAAGACGGCCAGGAAGGACGTGACCTGCAGCAGCTCCGACAGCGCGTAAGTGAGGGCGATGGTGCCCAGGTAGAGCAGCTCGTCCCAGCACAGCGGGCTCTGGCGGCGCATCTGCCACGCCACCAGGTGGCCCACCGCGCGTCCGCACAGCCAGCCCAGGCCCAGCCCGCCGCCCACGGCCCACAGCAGGTCGTGCAGCGCCCAGGTGCTGCCGCCTTCGCCCAGGTCGTGCAGGCCCAGCAGGCCCAGCGCCAGCGTCACCAATGGAAAAGCCGTGCCGTCGTTGAGCCCGCCCTCGGCGGTGAGCGACAGGCGCACCGCGTCGCGGTCGCCGGTGTCGTGGATCTGCACCTCGGAGGCCAGCACCGGGTCGGTGGGCGCCAGGATGGCCGCCAGCAGCAGCGCCGCGGCCCAGGGCAGGGCCAGCAGCCACACGCCCGCCGCGGTGGCCAGCGCCACGGTGGCGACCATGGTGGTGCTGGCCAGCAGCAGCGCCACGCGCCAGCGCTTCCAGCGCGCGGGCAGCTCCAGCTTGAGGCCGACGCCGAACAGCGAGATCAGCACCGCCCATTGCGACAGCAGCTCCAGCAGCGCGGCCTGGCGCAGCGGGTCGGGCTGGGGCAGCGGCGCATGCAGCACGGCCGCGCCCCAGCCCACGGCCAGGTAGATCAGCGCCGAGGACAGCGGCAGCCGCCGCACCGGCGCTTCCAGCAGCGCCATCGCGACCAGCACAAGGCCCAGCAGCAGCATGGTCGCGGTCAGCATGTGCGCTGCATCAGCAAGCGCAATGCCCCGCGGCAGGCCCTGGCGGGGCGCGTGTCAAGGGCCTTGAGCCCTCGCACCGCGCAATCCCCGCAAGCTCGGAACAGGGGAATGGCGATTGCCGCGGAAAACGGCACCGCCGCCATGGGATTGGTTTCATGAGCTCCCCGCCACCGCCTCTGCGTGTCGCCTTGATCAGCGAACACGCCTCGCCCTTGGCCCCGCAAGGCGGTGTGGATGCGGGCGGGCAAAACACTTACGTCTCCCACGTGGCGCGCTGCCTGGCGCGGCGCGGCCATCACGTGGACGTGCTCACCCGCCGCGACGCCGCCGCGTTGCCCGCCGCCGTGGACCTGCGCCCTGGCGTGCGCGTGCTGCACATCCCGGCCGGGCCGGCGCGTTTCGTCCCCAAGGAGCAACTGCTGCAGCACATGCCGGCATTTACGCGCGCGTCCCGGCAACTCCTGGCGCACAGCGTCCCTTACGACGTGGTGCACGCCAACTTCTTCATGTCCGGCCTGGTGGGCCTGCGGCTGAAGGCCGGCTTCGGCGTGCCGCTGGTGATGACCTTCCATGCGCTGGGCCGCGTGCGGCTGGAGCACCAGGGCGCGGCCGACGCCTTCCCGCCGGAGCGCATCGCCATCGAGGCGCGCATCGTGCGCGGCGCGGACCGCGTGGTGGCCGAGTGCCCGCAGGACAGATCGGATTTGCTGCGCCTTTACGGCGCCGACGACGCCCGATCGGCCGCCTGCGCGCGCTGGCCCGCGAGGCGGGGGTGGCGGATGGCGCTGGCCGCGCGCATCGCGCAACTGCACGCCAACCCGGCGCTGGCGCAGGCCATGGGCCGCGCGGGCATGCGCCGCGTGCGCACGATGTTCACCTGGGACGGCGTGGCCGACGCGCTGGCCACCGTCTGCCAGCAGGTGCGCCGCCCGCGCGAAGCGGCGGCGGTGCCGGCGGCCGATCTCGACCGCTCGCAACCGGGAGCCGTGGCATGACGCACCACGGCGCCGCCGCGCCGCCGTGTCCGGCCGTGTTCCTGGACAAGGACGGCACGCTGGTCGTGGACGTGCCCTACAACGCCGACCCCGCGCTGCTGCGCTTCACGCCGCGCGCGCTGCCGGCCCTGCAAGCGCTGCAGCGCGCGGGCTACGCGCTGGTGGTGGTGGTGAGCAACCAGCACGGCCTGGCGCTTGGGCGCTTCAGCGCCGAACAGTTCGAGACACTGCGCCGGGCGCTACATGACAAGCTGGTGGCCGAGGCAGGCGTCACGCTGGACGGCTTTTACTTCTGCCCGCATGCGCCGGACGCCGGCTGCGATTGCCGCAAGCCCGCGCCGGGGCTGCTGCTGCAGGCGGCTGGGGCGCTGCACCTGGACCTGGCGCGCTCGTGGATGGTGGGCGAGATCCTCAACGACGTGGAGGCCGGGCGTCGCGCCGGCTGCCGCAGCGTGCTGCTGGACGTGGGCAACGAGACGCAGTGGCAGCTCTCGCCGCAGCGCCTTCCGCACCACCGCGCCAAGGATTTGTTCGATGCCGCGGCTTTTATTTTGGGGAGCGACGACATGGGCGAGAACCAAACGTTGCGGCATGACGCCGCGCCTGTTGTGAGCCACGAGGTGCTGTCATGAGTGCCCCCTGCGAACGCCAGCGCCTGTGGCAGGGCGCGCGGCGGGTGCTGGCCATACGCCTGGACAACCTCGGCGACCTGCTGATGACGACGCCGGCGCTGGTGGCGCTGCGCACCTCGCTGCCGCAGGCGCACATCGCCCTGCTGGCTTCCAGCGCGGGCGCGGCGCTGGCCTCGCACGTGCCGGTGGTGGACGAAGTGCTCGCCTACGACGCGCCCTGGGTCAAGCGGCCGGCCGGCGCGCTGGAGCGCTCGCTGGGCCCCGGCGAGGCCGAGGCGCGCATGGTTCGGATACTGGCCGAGGCCCGCTTCGACGCCGCCGTCATCTTCACCGTGTGCACGCAAAGCGCGCTGCCCGCCGCGCTGCTGTGCCTGCAGGCCGGCATCCCGCTGCGCCTGGCCTACAGCCGCGAGAACCCCTATGAGCTGCTGAGCGACTGGATCGCCGACACCGAGGTGCCCGCCGACGGCATGCGCCACGAGGCGCAGCGCCAGTTGGACCTGGTGCACCACGTGGGGCTGCAGGCCGACGCGCAGCGGCTGCTGTTCCGCTTCAAGGTGGAAGAGGCGCTGGCCATGCGCCACAAGTTCGAGCGTGCCGGGGGCGACCTCACGCGGCCGTACTTCGTGGTGCATCCCGGCGCCACGGCCGCCTCGCGGCGCTGGCCGGCCGAGCGCTTCGGCCAGGCCGCGCAGGCGCTGGCGGACGCCACGGGCTGCCAGGCCGTCTTCAGCGGCGGGCCTGACGAGCTGCCGCTCATCCACGAGGCCATGGCCGCCATGCGCGACGGCGGGGAGGGCGCCGTGTCGTTGGGCGGCGAGCTGGTGCTGGGCGAGCTGGCCTCGCTCATCGCTGGGGCGCAGGTCACCCTGTGCAACAACAGCGCGCCGGCGCACCTGGCCGCCGCGCTCAACGCGCCGGTGGTGGTGCTGTACGCGCTGACCAACCCGCAGCACACGCCCTGGCAGGCGAGGGCGCGGGTGCTCAACCATCCGGTGCCTTGCCGCCATTGCCTCAAGAGCGTGTGCCCCGAGCGTCACCATGACTGCCTGGAGCGCGTGCCGCCACAGGATGTGGTACAGGCGGCGCTCGACCTCATGGGACCGCTGCCCGGCGTGCCGCTGCATCCGGCCAGCCCCTGCATTCCCCACCCAGTTACGGCACTTGGATGATCACTCTCGGCATCAACGCAGCTTTCCACGACTCTTCCGCCGCCCTCGTGCGCGACGGGCAGCTCATCGCCGCCGCGGAAGAGGAGCGTTTCACACGCATCAAGCATGGCAAGCGGCCGTTGCCGTTCACGGCGTGGGAGCTGCCGTACCACGCTATCGATTACTGCCTGGCCGAGGCCGGTCTCACGCTGGCGCAGGTGGACCATGTGGCCTACAGCTACGACCCGCAGCGCTTCATCAGGGGCCGCCTGGAAGGCGACAGCATCACGCTGCCGCTGCAGCCCTCGGCGCAGCCCGCCCCCGGCTGGGACAACCCCTGGGACCCGCTGTTCGCCGCCTACGTCAGCAACGCCCCGCGCCAGCTCGCCGACGGCGCGCCGCACCACCTGAAAAAGCGCTTCAAGGGCTGCCGCTGGGACGGCCCCTTCCAGTGGCATTTCATCGACCACCACCTCTGCCACCAGGCCAGCGCCTTCCTGGCCGCGCCCTTCGAGCGCTGCGCGGTGATGACGCTGGACGGCCGCGGCGAGGACGCCACCACCGCCTACGGCCTGTGGGCCGACGGGCTGTACCGCCCGCTGGGCGAGGTGGACATGCCGCACTCCCTGGGCCTGCTCTACGAGCGCGTCACCAGCCACCTGGGTTTCCTGCACAGCAGCGACGAGTACAAGGTCATGGCGCTGGCGGCGCTGGGCAAGCCGCGGTTTGCGCAGGCGCTGCAGCTCCAGGTGCGCGTGTTCCCCGACGGGCGCTACGAGATCGAGCGCATCGACCTTGGCGCCCTGGTGCCGCCGCGCGAGCGCGGCGCGGCGCTGGAGCAGCCGCACCTGGACCTGGCCGCCTCGCTGCAGCAGGTGCTGGAGCGCTCGGCGCTGCAACTGGCCGGCTGGCTGCGCGAGGCCAGCGGCGAGCCGCTGCTGGCCATGGCCGGCGGCGTGGCGCTGAACTGCGTGATGAACGCGCGGCTGCGCGACGCGGGCCTCTTTGACCAGGTCTGGGTGCAGCCCGCCGCGGGCGACGCCGGCACGGCGCTGGGCGCGGCGCTGTGGGTGGATGCGCGCGAGGGCGCGGGTGCCGCGGCCGTCGTCAACGCCGTGGCGGCCGCGGCCCAGGACGCCGCGGCCCCGGCGCGCGACGTGGCGCTGGCAAGCCGCGCCGCCCCCAACGCCGTGCCCACGGTGCTGCGACGCTCGGACTGGGCCATGGAGCACGCCTACTGGGGGCCGGGCTACGGCGACGACGAGATAGCGCAGCTCCTGAAGTGGGCCAAGCTGACGTACCGCCGCGTGGACGACGTGGCCGCCGAGGCCGCGCAACTGCTGGCGCAGGACCTGGTGATCGGCTGGTTCCAGGGCCGCATGGAGTTCGGCCCGCGGGCGCTGGGGGCGCGCTCCATCCTAGCCTCGCCGCTGCACGCGCAGATGCAGGCGCGCATCAACGAACTGAAGGACCGCGAGGACTTCCGCCCCGTCGCCCCCGCCGTGCCGGAGGAAGACCTGGGCGACTGGTTCACCCCCGCGCAGGCCAACGGCGGGCAAGCGCGCTTCATGCTCTTCATCTACGACGTGATCAAGCGCCAGGCCCCGCGCATCCCGGCCGCCTGCCACGCCGACCTCACGGCCCGCGTGCAGACCGTCACCGCCGAGGCCAGCCCGCGCTACCACGCGCTGCTGAAGGCCTTCGGGGCGCTCACCGGCGTGCCGGTGCTGATCAACACCTCCTTCAACGTGCGCGGCGAGCCCGTGGTGTGCACGCCCAAGGACGCGCTGGACGCCTTCTTCAGCACGCCGCTGGACGCGCTGGTCATGGGCAATTTCATCCTGCGCAAGGGCTGAGCGTTTCGTTGCGCGCCGCAACCGCATCGAGAAATCCCACTGCAAGAGCTGATGCACCGATGAGCCCCGTCGAAATCGCCGTCGTCATTCCCACCTGCCGGCGCCCGGACCTGCTGCGCGGCTGCCTGCAGGCGCTGTTGCGCCAGCGCCTGGACCCGCCACGCTTCGAGGTGCTGGTGGTGGACGACGGGCGCAGCGACGATACCCGCGCCGTGGTGGACGAGCTGGCCGCGCGCCCCGGCGGCGGTGATCGCCTTCACCGACGACGACACCGCCCCCGGCTGGCTGCAGGAGGGCCTGCGCGCCCTCCTGGGCTTTGCCTTCAAGCGACGGGGCGTCGCGTCGCTGGCGCCCGCGCACGTGGCCGAGATGCTCGTGACTTCCTTTGCCATTCCGTACCTCGCGGTGTACTGGCGCTTCGTCGGCGCCTGGCGTTTCCGCGTGCTCTTTATATGAACGAGGGTGACATGCCGATTTCCCTGCCCACTTCCCAACGGGACCGCTATCCGCACAGCCTGCCTGGCGCGGTGCCCGCCGCCGAGGGGCCCTTGCGCCGCATAGGCGTGTTCCGCGCCCTGATGCTGGGCGACGTGCTGTGCGCCGTGCCGGCGCTGCGCGCGCTGCGCGCGGCGCACCCGCAGGCCGAGATCAGCTACATCGGCCTGCCCTGGGCGCGCGAGCTGATGCAGCGGCTGCCCATGGTGGACCGTTTCATTGATTTCCCCGGCTTTCCCGGGCTGCCCGAGGGCGGCGTGGACCATGGGGGCGTAACGGACTTCCTGCACCAGATGCAGCGCGAGCACTTCGATTTGCTGCTGCAGATGCACGGCAGCGGGCGCATCGTCAACCCGCTCATGGCCGCTTGCGGCGCGCGGCGCTCGGCCGGCTTCTTCGAGCCCGGCGCCTTTTGCCCGCAGCCCGAGCTGTACACGCGCTGGCCCAGCGAAGGGCACGAGGTGCACCGGCTGCTGCGGCTGCTGGACCACCTGGGCGTGGCGCGGCAGGGCGACCACCTGGAGTTTCCGCTGCGCCCGCAGGACTTCAGCGACCTGCAGGCCGTGTGGCCGGGCGCCGCGTCCGACGAGCCCTACGTGTGCGTGCACGCCGGCGCGCGGCTGCCCAGCCGGCGCTGGCCGGTGCAGCGCTTTGCCGAGGTGGCCGACCGCATGGCGCGCCAGGGGTTCACGGTGGTGCTCACCGGCAGCGCCGGCGAGGTCGCGCTGGCGTCGGAGCTGCAGGCGCACATGCGCCAGCCCAGCATCAACCTGGCCGGGCGCACCACGCTGTGGACCTTGGGCGCGCTGGTGGCGCGCGCGCGGCTGCTGCTGTGCAACGACACGGGCATCTCCCACGTGGCCGCGGCGCTGGCCACGCCCAGCGTGGTGGTGGCCAGCGGCTCGGAGGTCTCGCGCTGGCGGCCGCTGGGCCGCGGCTCGCACCACGTGCTGTGGCAGGCCATGGAGTGCCGGCCCTGCCACCACGTGAGCTGCCCAACGGGCCACGCCTGCGCGCTGGCCATAGGCGCGGCCGAGGTGTCGGCGGCCTGCGAAGGGCGCCTGGCCGCCACGCTGGACCAGCCCCGCGCCGAGCCGCATCTCTACAGCTGAGAGCGCAGCGCTGATGCCCATGCCCGGCCGCCCCGCTTCCTCGGCGTCCTGCGGCGGCCGCCGCCTGCGCGTGCTCACCTGGCACGTGCACGGCAACTCCCTCTACGACGGGCGACAAGGCCGAGGGCCTGGTGGTGGTGATGGGCGAGCGGCTGCACGACCCGGCGCTGTTTCGAAGGCGTGCCGCGCGCCGCCGGTGGCTTGCAGCGGGTGATCGCGCTCGGTAATTGCGTAAGCGTTTGGCAAGGCTCAAGGGCTGGTGGAACCGAGCAGAGTTCACTCCCGGCCGGCGCGTTGGGCCGCCTAGACTGCGCCCATGCTTCTCACCCCCGACCAACGCCACGCCATCCGCCAGACCGTCGAACAGTTCACTTTCGGCCGGGGCCAGGCCTGGCTCTACGGCCCCTGTGCCTGCGCGAGCGCGAAGTGCGACGACGTGGAGCTGCTGGTGGATTGTCCCGATCCGGTGGACGACCCGGGCACCTGGGAAGACACCTTGCGCGCCCAACTGGTCGAAGCCCTGGGCCCGCGCCGCGTGGAAGTGCTGCTGCAGGCGCCCAACCTGCCGGACCGGCCCGTGCACTGCGTGGCGCGCGCGACGGGGCAGATGCTGTAAGGGGGGCAGCCGGAAGCGGGGCAGGGCGCAACAAGCAGACGGCAAAGGGCGCCGCCGCCGGTTTTCGGTGGCCGCAAGCTGATCCGCTGAACTCGTTGCTTCGTCATCCCCGCGCAGGCGGGGACCCAAGCGGTCCCCAAGCCGGCCGCCAGCTCATGGGCCGGCCTCACAAGGGCCAAAACCGCGGCTTTCCTGCAGTGTCCCTTCACTCCGGTCTGGGGACCGCCTGGGTTCCCGCCTTCGCGGCAGTGACGGATCAAGGTGCACTGCGCACCGCCCTCCGGCTGACCGTTGCCGGGCTTTTGCGCTCAGCCCCCCTCGCAGCCCCCTTCAACCCGCGCACCCTCAACCCCGTCCCAACCCTTTCTCCACCAGCGCACACAGGTTGTGCCCAATGAAGATGTGCGCCTCCTGGATGCGCGCCGTGGACTGGCCCGGGAAGATCAGCGGCACGTCGCTGGGCGCCGCCAGCGGGCCGCCGTCGCGGCCCAGCAGCCCAACGGTGTGAACGCCCAAGTTGCGCGCCACGGCGCGCTGCGCGGCCTGGGCGCGCGGGCACAGCTTGGGCGACAGCACGGACTCCCGTATCGCCCCGGAAGCCTCCTGGGGAGAGAAGGGGTGGGCTGCGGTGGAGGCAGCCTCGTGGGGGGAGGAGACGGGAAGGGCGCTGTTGGAGGGGGCAGGTGGCGTCGGCACGTCAGACGGCTCAGCGGGGACGCTGCGGTTCGGCAATGCACATCTCCCGCAGGGCCTTGCGCCCGTGGGTGCGCGCCCAGGACGTGCCTGGGCTGCTCAGGAAGCGCAGCAGCCGCCACTCGTCGGCTTGCAGCCCGCCATGGGCGCGCACCGACTCACCCAAGCGGCGGCACAGCGCGGCGCCGGCCTCCCAATCCTCGGCCAGCGCCAGCACGGCCGGGTGCACATAGGCCTTGCGGCACACGGCGGGCGTGTTGCCCAGGTGGCGGGCGACCTCGGCGATCACGGGAGCCAGCTTCGGCGCCCCTTCGCATTTCAGACAGGCCAGCCGCAGCAGCGCCAGCGCGCGCACGCTGCCGTGCCAGGTGCGAAAGTCCTTGGCCGTGAACCGCTCGCCCGCGGCGGCTTCCAGGTAGTCGTTGACCTCGCCGGAGCCCACGGCGTGGGTTTGGCCGTCCTCGCCCACGTAGTGAAACAGCTCCTGGCCGGGCAACTGCTGGCAGCGGCGCACCACGCGGGCCACTTGCGGATCGTCCAGCGCCACCTCGTGTTGCACGCCGTGCTTGCCGCGAAAGCGCAGCTTCAGCTTGCTGCCGGTGAGGCCCGCGTGGCGGCGGCGCAGCGTGGTCAGGCCGTAGGAGCGGTTGTCGCGGGCGTACTCGTCGTTGCCCACACGCAGCACGGTGCTGTCCAGCAGCCGCACCAGGGTGGCCAGTACCAGCGTGCGCGAGGGCCCGCCGCGGGTGCTGGCCTGCAAATCCTCGGCCACGCGCCGGCGAATGCGCGGCAGCGCCTGGCCGAACTCCAGCAGGCGCTCGAACTTGTGGTCCTCGCGGTGGGCGCGGAAGTCGGGGTGGTAGCGGTACTGCTTGCGCCCGCGCGCGTCGCGCCCGGTGGCCTGCAGGTGGCCGTTGGCCTGGGCGCAGATCCACACGTCGGTGTAGGCGGGCGGGATGGCGAGCTGGCGTATCTGCGCCAGCCGCTTCTCGTCGGTGAGCTCGCGGCCGCGGGCGTCGAGGTAGACGAAAGCGTCGCCGCGGCGCTCGCGGCGCAGGCCGGGCTGGGTGTCGCTCACCCAGCGCAGGCCGGGCGGCAGGGTTTCCTCAACACTGTCCTGGAGCACGGCGGCCATGGCGGCGGCTCCCGGCGGCGTGCTTGCTCGGCGTCAGCGGGCGTCGGCTCCCGGCAGCTTGCGCGCCTGCGCCAGGTGCTGGCGCAGCGTGGGCAGGGTCTGGCGTATCCAGGCCTGCAGCTCGGGGTCCTTGGTGTCGCGCGAGGCCTTTTCGAAGCGCTCGATGGTGCTCACGTGGTCCTGCACGCCCACGGTGTTGACGAAGGCGGTGTCGAAGGGCGTGGCGCCCTGCAGCCGCTCCAGCACCGTCTGGCGGTCGGCCGGCATCTGGCCGGGCAGCTCGACGCGGTGCGCGTCGGCCAGGGTCTGCAGCCGGCCCTGGGCGCGCACGTGGTCGCGCTGCATGTGGGCGGCGAACTCGCGCACGGCGGCGCTGGAGGCGCGGTCCTGGCCGAGCTGCGCGGCGGCGATCTCGTACAGGCCCAGGCCGGCGGCGGTCTGGACGAAGGTGCGCTCGGCGCTGCTGAGCTGGGTGGCGGATGGGGCAGGCGTTCCCGTTTTGGCGGACGCTTCGCCGGCCCCAGCGGCCATGGAGGCGGTGCTCGCGGCCGGCACGGCCACCGGGGGCGACGACGTGGCGCCGGTGGCCTGGCCGCCACCCGCGCCCACGGGTGCGCCGCTGCTGCCGCCGGCGGTGGGCTCGTTGCCGGCAGGCACGGCCGGCCCGGAGGCTTCAGGCAACGAGCCCGAAGGCGTGCCGGGCGCCGTGGTGGAGCCGGCGCCGCCGGTGCCCGTGGCCGTCCCCGCGCTGCCGGTGATGCTGCCCGCGGCGTGCTCGACGCCGGAGGTCGGCCGGTGGTCCTCGGTGACCTTGGGCGACTTGGGGTCACAGCCGGCCAGCAGGGCCAAGCCCAACAGGCCCGCCAGGGGCAGCGTCCTGAAGTTGTTCATGGTGTGTGCGGGGGGAGGGCGGTGCGGCTGCCAAGGGAAGGCTGGCGGCCGCGGGCCCCGCCTTGGGCGCGCCAAGCGCGTTGGGCACCCTGCGGCGGGTTCAGTAGGGTCAGGTCGCGGCGCGCAGGCGGTTGCGCAGCTCGCGCACCTGGTCGTGGTTGCGCTTGACGCCCTGGTACTGGCGGTCCACCACGGCCTGGATTTGCGGCGGCAGCGGCTTGGCCAGCGCGTTGCGGTAGCTCGTGAGGGCGGTGTCCTCGCCGCGCTCGCACTCTTCCAGGATGGCCTTGTCGTCGTAGGTGGAGAGCGTGGCCTTCACCGCCACCCAGCCGCGGTGCATGGCGCCCATGGCGCTGCCGCCGGTGTCGGCCTCGCCGCCGAGCTGGGCCACCAGCGACTGCAGCTCGCTGGCGCCGCGCTGGCAATCGCTTGCACGTTGCAGCAGCAAATTCTTCAAGTCGGGCGACTTGGCGTGCTCGGAGCTGGTGCGGAAACCGTACTCGCCGTCCTTGCTGGTTTCGATCAGGTCGTTGAGGGTGTCGATGACTTCGTCGTTGCTCATGGGGAAACACTCCTTGAATGCGGGTAGGACCTTCCAGGCAGACAGCGTGCCCATGGGATTGCTGCACTGCGGCATGAGGCTTGCATCAGTTCTGCGCATGAAGCCCCCGCACGCGCCCGCGCACGCCCGCGACCCCGACGACGAGGCGCGTTGCCATGTCGTCGACACCACCATGTTCTGGAGCCCGACCGGCGGAGGCGTGCAGCGCTACCTGAAGGTCAAGCACGCGTGGCTGGCGCGGCAGCCGGGCTGGCGGCACACGGTGTTCGCGCCCGGCGCACGCGGCTGGGGCTTCGAGGACGCGGGCGGCATCCCCCTGCCGGGCTTGGGCGGCTACCGGCTGCCGCTGGACCGCCGCGCCGCGGCCCGCCGCATCGAGGCGCTTGGGCCGGACCTGATCGAAGCCGGCGACCCCCTGCGCCTGGGCTGGGCCAGCCTGGACGCCGGACAGCGCCTGGGCGTGCCGGTGGTGGCCTTCTGCCACAGCAACGTGATGGAGATGGCCGCGCGGCTCCTGGGCGGGCCGAACTGGCTGCGCCGCCTCGTGCGCCGCACGGTGGCGGCCTACCTGGCGCGCATGTACCGGGACTTCGACCTCGTCCTGGCTCCCAGCCGATCCATGGCCGAGCAGTTGCGCGCCATAGGCCTGAACAGCGTGGAGCAGCAGCCCCTGGGCGTGGACACGCGCGCCTTCCACCCCTCGCGGCGCGACCCCGGGCTGCGCGAGGAGCTGGGCATCGCCCCCGACGTGAAGCTGCTGCTGTTCGCCGGCCGCTTCGCCCCGGAGAAAAACCTGCCGCTGCTGGCTGACGCCGTGCGCCGCCTGGGCAAGCAGTACCTGCTGCTGGCCGTGGGCGACGGCCCGCTGCCGCCGCACGGCTCGCGCGTGCAGCGCCTGCCCTACGAGCCGCGGCCCGCGCACCTGGCGCGGCTCATGGCCAGCGCCGACGCCTTCATACACGCCGGCGACCAGGAGAGTTTTGGCCTGGCGCCGCTGGAAGCCATGGCCTGCGGCACGCCCGTCATCGTGCGCAAGGCCGCGGGCCTGGCCGAGCTGGCCGAGGGCGGCGCCGCCCTGGCCGTGGACAGCGACAAGCCCGCGCAGTGGGCGGAAGCGATTGCGGCATTGTTTGCTTCGGATACCACCCCCTGGCGCGAGGCCGGCCGCGCTTGCGCCGAGCGCTATGACTGGGACGTGGTGCTGCCCCAGCTCGTCACCTGCTACCGGCGGCTGATGCACGGCAGCCGCCTCACCGGCGAGGAAGCCACGCTGCCCGCGCTGCACTGGTGCGGCATGCCCGCGTCCTCCAGCCTGTCCTCGCCCATGGCGCCCACGGGCAAGGACGTGCTCTGAGCCCGCGCCGGCCGTGGCCCTGGCCCTGAACCCGGCGTCCGCCCTGTTGGGCGCCACCCCCGCCGAGCTGCCGCGCGACGCGCTGGCCCCCGGCGGCGCGCTGGCGCTGGTGGTGCACGACGTGGCGCCGGCCACCTGGGAGCGCTGCGCCGCGCTGCTGCAGGCCGCGCGCGATCTGGCGCCCGCGCTGCCCGCCACGCTGCTGGTGGTGCCGCGCTGGCACGGCCAGCCGTCCACGCGCGCTTTCGAATCCGCCATGGACGCGGCGCTGGCCGAAGGCCACGAGCTGGCGCTGCACGGCTGGAGCCACCTGGACCCCGTGCCCGCGCGCGGCACGCTGCAGCGGCTGCGGCGGCGCTTCTACACGGCGGGCGAGGGCGAGTTCGCCGCACTGGCGCGCGAGGACGCGGCGCGGCGCATCGCGCTGGGAAAGCGCTGGTTCGCGCGCCGGGGCTGGCCGCTGGCGGGCTTCGTCCCGCCGGCCTGGCTGTTGGGCGAGGGCAGCGCGCAGGCGCTGGCCGACGCGGGTTTTGCCTACAGCTGCACGCTGGACCGCTTCATCGCGCTGCAGGGCCAGGCGCCGCTGCGCTCGTGGAGCCTGGTGTTCAGCACCCGCGCGGCGTGGCGGCGCGGCGTGTCGCGGCTGTGGGTGCCCTTCCTGGCGCGGCGCTTGAGCGATGCGCCGCTGCTGCGCTTCGAGCTGCACCCGGACGACGTGGTGTACCCCGAGGTGCGCCGCTGCTGGCTGGACTTGCTGGCGCGCGCCCTGGCGCAGGGCCGCCAGCCGCTGCTGTTGCGCGAGGTGGCGCAGCGGCTGCCCTTGAAGCCCAGCCTGTAGGAGCGCCGCGCCCCCTGCGCTCCTGCCGCGCCCAAAGAAAAAGCCCGGCGGGGCCGGGCATTTCTCCTGGTTGAAGGTGAGCCGTTACTGCCGCGTGAGCACCACGTCGCTGCCGCGCATGCGCAGCGTGCCGTCCGGCAGCATTTCCAGCGGTTCGCCACTGTCCAGCCGGTATTCGGCCTGGCCGGTGGATTCCCAGTGCTCTTCGGCGGCGACGAAAAGGTCCTCCCGCATCATGTGTTCATAGCCCCTGACCTTGTAGCTCTTGCCGTGCGCGTCGCGAGCGCTGAAGGTTTCGAGCAGATGCAGCTTGTGGTCCATGTGTACCTCCTTGTGCGGCGTCCGGCGCCATTGGGCCGGCCGTGCGGGCATCGTAGGCAGTCGGCCGCCGGCTGCAAACCGATGCCCAATGCCAGCGCTGGACAATGCGGGCTTGTCACAGGACTGACGCCCCAGCGCAAACACAAGGGAGACCCGCCTTGCCCCGCTTCGCCGCCAACCTCTCGCTGCTGTACACCGAGCACGCCTTCCTGGACCGCTTCCAGGCCGCGGCGGCCGACGGCTTCGACAGCGTGGAATGCCTTTTCCCCTACGCCTTCGAGCCCGCCGAGGTCGCCCAGCGCCTGCAGCGCCACGGCCTGCGCCAGGTGCTGTTCAACGCGCCCCCGGGCGACTGGGATGCCGGCGAGCGCGGCCTGGCCGCACTGCCGGGCCGCGAACAGGCGTTCCGCGACGGCTTCATCCACCAGGCGCTCCCCTGGGCCCGCGCGCTGCGCTGCCCGCGCGTGCACGTGATGGCCGGCTGCATGCCCGCGGGCGTGCCGCGCCAGGCGCTGGAAGAGCTGTTCCTCGACAACCTGCGCTGGGCCGCGCGGCTGGCGGCCGAGGAGGGCATCGAGCTGCTGATCGAGCCGCTGAACCCGCGCGACGTGCCCGGCTACCTGCTGCAGCGCCAGGAAGACGCGCACCGCCTGGTGCAGGCGCTGGGCGAGCCCAACGTCAAGGTGCAGATGGACCTCTACCACTGCCAGGTCACCGAGGGCGACCTCGCCATGAAGCTGCGCCAGTGGCTGCCCACGGGCCGCGTGGGCCACATCCAGTTCGCGGGCGTCCCCGAGCGCCACGAGCCGGACGTGGGCGAGCTGAACTACCCATACCTGTTCGGGCTGATCGACGAGCTGGGCTACACGGGCGTGGCCAGCGCGGAGTACCGGCCGCGTGCGGGCACGTCCGAGGGTTTGAGCTGGCTGCGGCGCTGGAAGGCCGGTCAGGCTTGAGGTTTTGAAGGGTTTATTGCGGGCGCAACGGCGGGGCTGTCCTGGGGAGGCTGTTCGTCCGTGTCAGCCCTGTGGCAAGGGTGCTGCGCTCGTCCCGTGCCGGCAGCACCCACGCCAAAAGCCGGCGAACGCTCACCAGGGCCATAGCGCCAGCAGCGTCCCCGCCGTCACGAAGCCCGTGATGGCCCCCGCCGCCACGTCGCTTGGGTAATGCAGCCCCAGCACCACGCGCGACGCGGCCACCAGC
Source organism: Azohydromonas lata (assembly GCF_034427735.1). NCBI lineage: Bacteria > Pseudomonadati > Pseudomonadota > Betaproteobacteria > Burkholderiales > Sphaerotilaceae > Azohydromonas > Azohydromonas lata. The sequence continues at coordinate 2,317 of NZ_JAXOJX010000033.1, read as the reverse complement.
AGCGTGAAAGCCCACGCCAGCGGCGCCCAAGCCGCGTAGTGCCAGCTCAGCAGCACGGAAAAACTCACCGCGTGCAGCGTGTGGCCGCTGGGAAAGCTGTAGCGGTCCAGCGCCTTGGCGCAGGCGCGGATGTCGGGGCAGTCCACGCACGGGCGCTCGCGCCCGGTGCGCAGCTTCACCCAGCGGTAGAGCACCACGTTGATCACGCCGGCCGCGCCCATCTGCAGCGTGCACACCAGCCCATCGGGGCTGCCGCCCAACCAGGGCAGCACCAGCATGAGCGCGTACCACAGGCCGCCGTCGCCCAGCCGGCTGGCCACCACCAGCAGCCGCAGCAGCGGCAGGCGCTGCGCACCGCGGTGCAGCCACCGCGCCCATTGGCGGTCGATTTCCAGCCAGCGCTCGCGGCGCTGCTCAGGCCATGGCCACATGGGGCAGCCGCACCGGCAAGGGCTGCAGCGCCAGTTGCGCCAGCCGCTGCTCGAAGCGCGAGAGCACCTGCTCCCAGCGCACCTGCAGCGCCGCCTGGCGCGCGGCCAGCCGCATGGGCGCCAGCAGCTCGCCCATCTCCGCCGCGCGTATGGCCGTGCGTATGAACGCCTCCTCGTCGTCCGGCGGCACCAGCAGCCCGCTGTGGCCGGAATCGACGTGCTGCGCCGCGGCGGCCAGGTCCACCGCCACCACCGCCAGCCCGCTCGCGAGCGCCTCCAGCGTCACGTTGCCGAACGTCTCGCTCTGGCTGGGAAAGAGGAACAGGTCGGCGCTGGCGTAGTGCTCGGCCAGCGCCTGGCCGTGCTGGGAGCCGACGAACTCGGCCGCCGGAAAGTCGCGCTCCAGCCGCGCGCGCAGCGGGCCGTCGCCCACCACCACCATGCGTGTGAGCGGGCGCAGCCGCCGCGCTGCCTGGAAGGCGCGCAGCGCCAGCGTCACGTTCTTCTCCGCGGCCAGCCGGCCCACGTAAAGCATGACCACCTGCCGCGGATCGGCCGCGTTCCAGCGCGCGCGCAGCGCGGCGCTGTGCCGGTCCGGCGAAAAGAGCTCCGTGTCCACGCCGCGGCCCTGCACCTCCACGCGCTGGAAGCCGCTCAGGCGCAACTGCCGCGCCAGCGCCCGCGTGGGGACGAAGCAGCAACTGGCCTCGTTGTGGAAGCGCCGCAGGCAGGCCGCGATCAGCGGCTCGGCCCAACCCATCCGGTAATAGCGGGCATAGCCGTGAAAGTTGGTGCGGAAGTCGGTACTGACGGTGAGCCCAAGCCGCCGCGCCGCGTGCACCGCCGCATGGCTCATGGGCCCAGGCGTGGCGACGTGGACGATGTGCGGCTTGAACGCCTGCCAGTGCGAGATGAAGCGCGCCTGCCGCTCCACGCCGAAGCGCAGCGCCGGGTACAGCGGGATGGGGAATCCGTGCGTGCGCCACTCCTGCGCGTCGTCCCGCGCCGCCTCGCCGCGCTGGCGCGGGCGTATGAGCTGCACCTCGTGCCCGCCCTCACGCAGAAACCGCACCGTGCGCTCCGTGGTCAGGGCCACGCCATTGAGCTCCGGCGGGTAGGTTTCAGTGACGTAGGCGATGCGCACGGCGGTCGTGTTGGTAGCGGCAGTGCAGCGGCCGAAGCAGTTTGTGTTCCCGAGCGGGGCGCTGGGACTTGCACTGCGGCCCGACCCGGGCCCCGTTCAAGGTGTGAGGGTGCAGCCGGCCGCGTCGAAGCGGCGCTTGAAGTGCAGCTCGACCTGCGCGCCCACCTCGGCATCCAGCAGCACGGGCGCAGGCTCGTCCAGCAGCCGCGGCGTGCCCAGCGTCACCCACAGGCCGTCCACCACCGCCAGCGCGGCACAGGGCACCGGCGTGTCGGTCCGGGCCGGGGCAGTATCGGCCCACTGGCAGGCCGCCCCTGAGCGCTGCAGCAGCTTGAGCGCGCGCCCCGGGCGCGAAAGCAGCACCTGCACGTCCACGCCGCGCCAGGCGGCCTGGCAGAGCAGTCGCAGCAGCACGGGGCCGGGCTTTTCGCCCGGACCCAGCGCCAGCCGTATGCGGAACTGAGCCATGCCCAGCGCCTGCAGCAGCGCGCCGCGCAGCGCCAGCGCGCCTTGCGGATGCCCAAGGGGCGCGGGCGCCATTTGCTGCTGGCCCGCCACGGGCAGCAGCGTGCGCCAGCGCCGTGCGGGCAGCTCAGGCTGCAGGCGTCGGATCCAGTCCTGGACGAAGCCTTGCTGCAACGCGGGGACGACGGGGCCTTCCAGCGCCATGGCCGGCGCGCGCGTGCCGCCGGGGGTGATGAAGGCCCAGCGCCCGTCGGCCACCAGCAGCGGCAGCGAAGCC